>NZ_JBEAES010000004.1:0-256135 GCF_050477165.1 Brevibacillus sp. FIR094
ACGCGTGGAGCTGACGAATACTAATCGGTCGAGGACTTATCCACACACTTAGCAACTGATCATGCAGATCCAGTTTTGAATGAATGAAGAAGCCATTCCTTTAAGGAATGGTTTTTTTTGTCGCCCAGCTTCAAGTGCCAGTATAGCACCCGAAGAATGACCGTATAGATAAGCCGTACCTCCTGCTGCATCGATCAGGGCTTCAATGTCTTCAATTTTACGTTCATAAGCGTACGCCAGCCTGTTGCCACTGTCGCCTCGTCCGCGCTGGTCATAATTATAAGACGTTTACAGATGTTGACAAAAACAAAACTAACATAATAATATAACCTTACGTAAAAATAAAGTTTTACGGAGGTCTGCCTGATGGAAATTTCAAAGGGAGTAGAAATGCTTCATCTAGATTTTCATGGGAATATCATTCACCCCGTTCTTTTATGGGATCGAGACATGGCTGTTTTAATAGACACCGGATTCCCAGGGCAAATGGATGATTTACGAGTGGCGATGGAAAAGGTAGGAGTATCGTTCGACAAGCTAAATGCTGTGATTTTGACGCATCAGGATGTGGATCATATCGGCAGTCTTCCTGAGATTTTGCAGGAGTGCGGGGATCATGTTCACGTTTATGCACACGAACTAGATAAACCGTATATTCAAGGGGAGCTGCCGCTTTTAAAAGACGGGCATCTTGAGAATCCTCCCAAAGGCAGAGTGGATCATACCGTGAGTGACGGTCAGGAACTGCCCTTTTGCGGCGGGATTCGTGTCATCCATACTCCTGGGCATACTCCCGGTCATATCAGCCTTTATTTAAAGCAAAGCAAGACTCTCGTTGTCGGGGACTCGATGTACAGTGTAAACGGGATTCTCGGGGGAATTCATGCCCCGAGCACACCGGATATGAATACAGCCCGATTCTCTTTAAAAAGGTACGTAGACCTCGACATTGCAGCTGTGGTTTGTTATCACGGGGGATTCAGTAACGAAAATGTGAAGGATCAGATCGTAGAGCATAGTCAGTAATGATAGCCTATACTCACAAAAACGGCAGCCAGTTTAATCGGCTGCCGTTTCCTTTATGCCAGGCAAATGTCCTCACCCATTAATCCTTGTTCATAACCGAAGGAGTAGCAGTTCGTACGAAGATGATCGCATCAAAAGCTTTCGCTGGAATCATCTGCAACGTATACAGCTTCTCCATTTTTCCATACCATCCACTAAAGACATCACCGATTGCACTGATGGGCTGTGCTTTATTCAGATAGGTGTAAAAATCCGCATGATGCTGTGCCTTTGCAAAGTCAAGGAATCCATCCGCCATCCCTGTCTGAGCAAACAGAACAGCTAGCCGATCTTTGCCACTATTTTTTACAGTAAACGCTTTGCGCTCATTGGTAGAGGCGTCATTCGCAAGGAAGGTGCTTTCGTAGAATTCACTTCCGATTGCGTAATATTGGTCTCCCAAGGCTTTTGCGAGATGTGCTCCCATGCAGGTTGTCATTCCTGCGGAAGTGGAGGTCTTTTCAATGTGTCCATTATGTCCGGCGATGAACAGGTTATTGCGACCGTAATGCTTCTTTTCAAAGGATAAAATCCACATTACTTTGTCCGCCATATAGCGATCACGGGTGTTGCCATAGTTCGTGTTTGTTCCGCGCAGTGTAGCGTTTTGCTTGATGGATTCTGCGAAGGCAGTAGCCAGCTCATATTCTTTCATAGAGCTTTTCGCGATATAAACAGATTGTTTTTGTTTCATCTGCTCTATCAAGCTTTTTATGTGGGTGAGCGCTTCCTGTACGAGGGTGATCTTTTGATCATACACCGTCTTATCATTCAGATTCGTAAGCAGCTTCTCATACTTGGATGCGAGTGCCGGATCAACTTTTTTCAAATAGGAGAATAGCCCGTTTTTGTTATGGTCATAGCGTTGCATATCAAAGCCGTAGAAATGAATTTGATCTTTGGGATCTCGCTTCTCATTAAAGGCGCGCATCCAAGAGAGAAGGGCGGCCATTTCTTCTGTATGGTAAATCGTAAATCCGATGGCTTTTGCGGCATCCTGAGCAGTTCCGCTGCCGCCTAAAATGTATTCATTGACCTTTTGTCCACCGCCAAAATCACCTTCGATGGCAAATACGCGATAACCTTGCTTTTCTACTAAATGCTTAAAAATATCTAACTTCAGCGTAGTGAATTGCTTGTTGCCATGCGTAGCTTCTCCAAACCCGATGATGGTTTTTGCAGGAAGCTCCATTTTTGAAACAGGGACAAGGTTTGCTTGCAATGACTGTTGCAAGGTGCTGGCTGATGCGGGATGGAACCCTGTCAATACACTTAGGATCATGAACAAGCTGATGGTGAATAGGAGTTTACTCTTCATGTCACTCTCTCTTTCTTGCGGTTCGTAGGTGGTTTTTCTTACCATTTTCCCAATTATACTCCTTTATGAAGTCGTTTACCTAGATTAAAAAAACGCACTTGGGCTTTGTAATCCCCGAGTGCGTTTCTCTTTGTTATTTCACATATTTCGCCCGATACTCATCTGCCAGCATGGACATGAGAATAGAGTCATGATAGGCGTGGTTGTAATAAAGGGCTTGTCGCTGTACGCCTTCTCGTTGGAAGCCGAGCTTTTCATACGTGTGGATGGCACGTTCGTTAAAGCCGAATACGTTTAGCTCGATGCGATGCAGATTGAGGATGCCAAAACCATAATCGAGCATCAGCAGAAGGGCTTCGCTTCCGTAACCTTTTCCTTGATTGGCATTTTGATCAATCGAGATTCGAATGAAGGCGTTGCGATTTTTCGGATCGATATCTCCGATTTGGACGTCGCCAATCACCTGATCATTTTCACACAGGCAGATCAATAAGAGGACGCTGGAAGAATCCTGGCTTTTGTTCTCGATATACTGCTGGATTTGCTCACGTGTGAAATGCTTTTGAGTACCAGTCAGCATACGCGTTTCCTTGTTGAACAAGGAGCGGAAGTATAATTCGGTATCTTCTGTGCCAATTGGTCGCAAAAAGACGCGTTCCCCTTCCAAAAAGCGAACCGCTGCACGTGTATTCTCTTGTGTCATAGACATAATCGTTGTCCTCCTGTTCGTACAAAACTTCTTTTTCTTAGGATAACGAGCAAGTGTATACTTGAAAATATGCAGTTTTGTAAAAATGAAAAGGACAGATGGAGGGGGAATCGAGATGCTCTTGACCCCAAACTGGCAGGAAAACGACAACGAGCCGCAATACGTACAGCTTTATGCTTATTTGAAAAAGGAGATCGTCGCAGGACGCTTGGCGGTGGGTAGCAAGCTGCCGTCCGTTCGCAAACTGGCTGACTTGCTGGGCCTAAGCACAACACCAGTGGAGATGGCATACCAGCAGCTGCTGGCGGAAGGTTTTATCCAAAGTAAACCGCGCAGTGGGTATTACGTGGAGAAATTGCCTGATCCTGAAGTGAAACCGGGTGCTGGTGCGAGCACACAAACTATCCAGCGGCCCATGGTGCGTGACGAACGGGAGTACGTCTATGACTTTCACCTCTCCCGCAATGATTTTTCATTGTTTCCAACCATGATTTGGCGTCGTTTGTACAATGAGACGCTTCACATAGAGCAGCATGAGAATCTTTTTTATGGAGATCCGCAAGGGGAGGCTGGACTCAGGAAACAAATCGCTGATTACTTGCACAGGTACCGGGGTGTCGCTTGTTCGCCGAATCAAGTGGTGATTGGGGCGGACCAGTTTGGCTTGCTGTCTCTGATATGTTTGATGGTAAAGCCGCAGTTCCAACGCATCGGCGTAGAAAATCCGGGGTATTTGCTGTTTGCCAATACGTTTCGCCAGCACGGATACGACGTGGTGCCGATCTCACTAACAGAGGACGGAATTAGCGTCAGTGAGCTATATGAGTCAGGGGTTGGGTTGACTGCCGTTTCTTCGGCTCATCAATACCCGCGTGGGATGATCATGCCCATATCCAAGCGGCTGCAATTGCTCGAATGGGCCAAAAATGTGGGAGGATACATCATCGAAGACGATTACGACGGAGAGTTTCGTTATCATGGCAGACCGATTCCGTCCATGCAAGGCTTGCTCCCAGATGCGAATGTGATCTATATGGGGAGCTTTGCGCAGGTGTTGGCGCCAGCAATCGGCATATGGTACATGGTCTTGCCTGAATCTCTGCTGGATACGTACTACGACCTACTGCGCGAGACACTGATGGAACCATCCTCATCCCGACTGCATCAGCGGACGATGGAAGCCTTTATGGAAAAAGGATATTTCGAAAAGCATGTCCGCAAAATGCGCAAGCTGTATCGCAAAAAACATGATGCGCTGCTGCTGGCTGTGCAAAAGCATTTCGGAGAAAGAGCGACAGTCATCGGAGCCGATGCGGGTTTTCACGTTCTGCTGCGGGTAAACAGCGAGCGAGGCGAGGAAGAGTTGAAAAAGCTGGCGATTCAGGCAGGTGTGAGAGCCTCGTCTGCATCGTTTACATGGCTGGTGCCACCTAATCCCTTGCCAAAAGAGTTTTTCCTCGGCTTCGGTGGTATTCCATTGGAAAAAATCGAACCCGGTATCGAGGCATTGAGCCAAGCGTGGTTTGGTGATTGTTGACAATGCTTGAGTACGCCGTTATGCTAAGAGTACCTTTTGGAAAATATGAAAAACAGAATATTTTCCTTGTTTTCGAGAGGGGGGCAAGAACATGCAGGAGCGAATCCTACAATGCGCCTATCATGAGATTGAGACCAAGGGCGTCCGTTTTACCATGTCTGATTTAGCTCGGCGTGCAGGCGTTAGCACCAAGACGTTGTATGCGAGCTTTCCATCGAAAGAAGTTTTGATCACCAAAGTCATTGAAGAAAATATCGAGGATTTACGTAAAGCGGAAGACCAGATTTTACAGGATACTGACCTCGATTTGGTAGAGAAGATGCGACAGCTCCTGGCACTGGTCCCGAACAATTTCTCACGAACGGACCTGCGCGTGTGGTACGAGCTGAAGCGCTACTATCCCGAGCAATGGAAGCTGATCGACGAGTTCAATCAACAGGAGTGGGAGCATGTTCGGATCATTCTGGAGCAAGGAGTAGAGGAGGGTGTATTTCGGCGTATCCAGCTTCCGATCCTGATTCAGATGTATACTGGAACGCTCAACCAGCTGATTGATCAGCAGTTGGCGAACCATCATCATGTGACGATTGGCGATGCGCTTGATGCGGTTATCGATATTTTACTAGGCGGCATCGTAGATTCTTCGTCTTCAAACAAGTAAGTAGGAGGAGCATAATGAGTTGGATCTATCTATTAATGGCCATTTTGCTAGAGGTGGCTGGAACAACATCGATGAAGCTGTCCGACGGGCTGAGCAAGCCTGTACCCAGTGTGATGATGTTTATCTTTTATATTTTGTGCTTCTCGTCGCTGAGCCTGGCGCTCAAGGAAATGGAGGTTGGGACCGCCTATGCCATCTGGTCTGGTCTCGGCACGGCGATCATCGCGGTCATTGGTGTGGTGGTCTTCAAGGACGCTTTCACTGTCAAAAAATTGATTGCTGTCGGACTGATTATCGTGGGCTGTGTGCTATTGAATCTGGGAGACAGCTCTCATGCGCAATCTTCTAAAGATACAGGAGTAGCTGAGGCGAAATGAGTGAGAGAAATGTAAGAGCAATGCTCGTATTCTTCTGGGTCACCGATGTGGCGTTTGTCGTATACTGGCTCGTTACATTTTTGGAGCTTCTCCCTGTGGAATATCTGTATCAGGATTACTACGACCCCAATTTGCTTGCATGGAACTTGTCCTTTTTTCCATTGGATATTTTCATTTCCATCACGGGCTTTGCCAGTCTGTACGCCTATCGCAGAGGACGGAACATCTGGAAGCCGCTTGCCATGCTGTCGCTCGTTTTGACATCCTGCTCGGGTTTGCAGGCGATCGCTTTTTGGGCGTTCAGGGCAGATTATGATTGGTCTTGGTGGATTCCGAACCTGTACCTGCTGATGTACCCGTTATTCTTTTTGCCGGGCTTGATGCGAGAACTGGCAAAAGTGAAGGAAAGGGATTCTTGACAAATTTTGAACGGTGGCTATATAGTAGGTCTTAAGTTAATAGTGCTGTGGAGATTGGGAGATCAGCTAATATTTGCAAAATGAGGGCATTAGCTCTTGTTTTGCGAGTATTAGCTTTTTTATTTTCTCTCCAGACAAACCACAAAGGAGTTGGCGTATTGTAAGCGCTTAACGGGAATAGGTTTACGTTTTTTCCAAAAAGGGGGAGGATGGGGCATGTCTATTTATGTAGGGGAATTGATCGGGACGATGATCTTGATCATTTTGGGGGCAGGTGTTTGCGCCGGACAAAACTTGAAAAAGGCGTATTCCCAAAACGGCGGTTGGATTGTAATCACGCTGGGCTGGGGTCTGGCAGTTGCGTGCGGTGCCTATGCAGTAGGAAGCATTAGCGGAGCGCATTTGAATCCGGCACTTACGATTGCACTGGCAAGCATCGGTCAATTTCCGTGGGAGCATGTTCCGGGCTACATAGCGGCTCAACTGATTGGGGCGTTTATGGGAGCGACGTTCGTCTGGATCTTTTATTACCCGCATTGGCGTGAGACGAATGATGCAGGAGCCAAACTAGGGGTATTTGCAACAGGTCCTGCGATTCCCAATACGGTCGCGAATCTGTTCAGTGAAATTTTAGGTACGTTTTTCTTGGTGCTCGGTCTACTGGCGATCGGAGCGAATAAATTTGCAGAAGGACTGAATCCGTTTATCGTCGGCTTCCTGATTGTTGCAATCGGTTTGTCTCTTGGTGGTACTACGGGGTATGCAATCAATCCAGCCCGTGACCTGGGACCTCGTCTCGCTCATGCTCTCTTGCCCATCCACGGCAAAGGAAAGTCCAACTGGCGCTATGCATGGATTCCTGTTGTTGGACCAATTATTGGAGCAGTAAGTGGAGCGTTTTTTTACAAATGGACGTTTACAGATCATTCGCTGACAGGTGTAATAGCATTAGCGGCTTTCATGGTGATTGCCATCGTGGTCGGAATGACAACCAAAAAATCAATCGGTAGCAAGGAGCGACTCGCATCCGAAAGTGCGCGTTCCTAGACATAAAGGTAAGAATGAAGGCGATTTCATATGAGTGAAGGAGGAACAGTTGTCATGGACAATAAATATATGCTTTCCCTCGATCAGGGAACCACGAGCTCTCGCGCTATTTTATTCGATAAATCAGGTGCCATTATCGGTGTGGCCCAGAAGGAATTCACGCAAATCTATCCGAAGCCGGGTTGGGTGGAGCACAATGCCGAGGAAATCTGGGAATCACAGCTGGAGGTTTTGAAAGCGGTTTTACTGGAAAATCATGTGAAGCCGGAAGAGATCGCAGGGATTGGGATTACCAATCAGCGGGAAACAACCGTGGTATGGGATAAGCACACGGGTAAGCCAATTCACAATGCAATTGTATGGCAAAGCAGACAGTCCATCGATATTTGCAACCAGTTGAAAGAGCAAGGCTATGAGCAAACCGTTCGTGAAAAGACAGGATTGTTGATTGACGCTTACTTTTCCGGGACAAAGGTAAAATGGCTGCTCGATCATGTGGAGGGAGCACGGGAGAGAGCTGAGAAAGGCGACCTCTTGTTTGGAACCATCGATACATGGCTGATTTGGAAGCTGACCAATGGCCTTGTACATGTGACCGACTATTCCAATGCTTCGCGCACGTTGATGTTTAATATTCATTCCCTGGAGTGGGACGACGAGCTATTGAACATGCTGCAAATCCCGAAAGCCATGCTGCCAGCTGTCCGTCCTTCCAGCGAATTGTACGGCTACACAGACGAGAAGCTCTTCGAATTCCAGATTCCGATTGCCGGGATTGCCGGAGATCAGCAGGCCGCTTTGTTTGGGCAGGCGTGCTTTGCGGAAGGGCAGGCCAAAAACACATACGGAACAGGTTGCTTCATGCTGATGAATACCGGAGAAAAGGCAGTTGCTTCCAAAAACGGGTTGTTGACGACCATTGCCTGGGGAGTGGATGGCAAGGTAGAGTACGCCCTGGAAGGCAGTATTTTTGTAGCTGGTGCGGCGATTCAATGGCTGCGTGACGGACTTAAGCTGATCGAAAAATCGTCGGATTCGGAAAAGCACGCACTCGCTGTTGGCAGCACAGACGGTGTCTATATGGTTCCAGCCTTTGTTGGACTGGGAGCACCGTATTGGGATATGGAAGCAAGGGGCGCGATCTTCGGCTTGACCCGCGGAACGACGGAAGATCATTTGATTCGGGCAGCGCTGGAGTCTCTGGCTTATCAGACACGGGATGTGCTTGAAGCGATGGAGGCTGATTCTGGCATCCGGCTGCAAAAACTAGCGGTAGACGGTGGAGCCGTGGCGAATAACTTTTTGATGCAGTTCCAGTCCGACATCCTGAATACAGAGGTTGAGCGTCCGCGTGTCAATGAAACGACTGCGCTGGGAGCAGCTTACCTGGCAGGGCTTGCCGTCGGGTATTGGGGAAGCAAGGAAGATATTGTGAATAACAAAGTGGTGGAGCGCTCCTTCTCACCGGATATGGCGGAGGAATTGCGCCAGGAGCTGTACGCAGGTTGGAAGCAAGCTGTTACGGCAACGATGGGTTACAAGATTAGGCATTGATTTTTGTGTAAAAGAGGTCTAAAGTTAAAGATAAGTTAATCATGCTGTGGAGACTACGGAGACAGCCAGTATCAGAAGAGCAATGACATTGCATTGCTTCTTTTGGATATTGGCTGTCTTTTTCTTTTAGAGAGGATGAGAAGAACGATGAACGATCAACATGCATTATCATCAAGTCAACGCCAGGCTTGTCTGGATAAAATGGCAAACAAACAACTCGATCTTTTGGTCATTGGTGGTGGGGTGACGGGAGCAGGTATTGCCCTCGACGCAGCCGCGAGAGGTCTGAGTGTCGGACTCGTAGAAAGACAGGACTTCGCTGCGGGCACCAGCAGTCGCTCTACCAAGCTCGTTCATGGAGGATTGCGCTATTTGAAGCAGGGCGATGTGCAGCTGGTGCGGGAAGTAGGCCGGGAGCGAGCTATTTTGTATCGCAATGCGCCACATATCGTCATCCCGGAAAAAATGATTTTGCCAATCGTGAAAAATGGTACCTATGGCAAGCTGGCAACCTCTATTGGTTTGTATGTTTACGATGTGTTGGCTGGCGTCGAAAGAAAAGAACGACGCATCATGCTGAACAAAGAGAGAACTGTGGAGGCAGAACCGCTTTTGCGCCGCGATATTCTCAAGGGCGGCGGGCTTTATTTCGAATATCGGACAGATGATGCTAGACTTACGGTTGAGGTCATGAAAACAGCAAGCTCGCACGGAGCGCTCTGCGTGAACTATACCGAAGCCACTGGCTTTATTTATGAAAACGGCAAAGTCATCGGGATCAGCGCGAAGGATTTGCTTACGGGCACGGAGTACTCCCTCCATGCAAAAAAAATCGTCAATGCAGCAGGTCCTTGGGTGGATCAGCTTCGAGAAAAGGACAACTCCTTGTACGGCAAGCGCCTCCACCTGACAAAAGGTGTCCATCTGGTCGTGCCATATAACAGACTGCCGTTAAAGCAGGCCGTTTATTTCGATGTATCCGATGGGCGTATGCTATTTGCCATTCCGCGCAATAACAGTACGTATATCGGTACCACTGACACGAATTACAAAGGTGTGCTGGAGCGCCCAACGGTAACGAGAGAAGACATGGAGTATGTATTGAATGCCGCGAATGAGATGTTCCCTTCTGTGAAACTGACGGAACAGGATGTCAGCTCCAGCTGGGCAGGACTCAGACCGCTGATCCATGAAGACGGCAAGTCCCCATCCGAATTGTCACGCAAGGACGAGATTTTTTATTCCAAAAGCGGGCTGATTACGATCGCAGGTGGAAAATTGACGGGCTTCCGTAAGATGGCCGAGCGGATTGTGGATGTGGTGGCCAAGCAATTGACGGAAGAAGAGGGCAGAGCATTCAAAGCCTGCCGGACAGACAAAATCGTCCTCGCGGGCGGAAAATTTGACTCTGCAGCCAAGATTCCTGTATTTGTGAAAGCACAGGCAGAGCGACTTCGCCAATGGGGAATCACCGAGGAACAAATCCGCGTTCTGGTCGGAAAATATGGAAGCAACAGTGAGCAAATCGTAACGATGTGCCAGGAGCTTTTGACACAAAATGCTCAAAATGTGTCTCCGATCGAAGCACTGCTGAAAGCAGAACTGCGCTACGCTGTAAAGGAAGAAATGGTCATGACCATGAGCGATTTTCTGATTCGTCGCAGTGGCAGACTATTCTTCGAGAGGGATACACTGGAGCCTGTGTATCGAATGGTGGGAGAAGAGCTCGCTCATGAGCTGCAATGGTCGGATGAGAGAAAAGAACATGAAATAAAAGTGTTTGAAGAGGAATATCATCTTGCGAAAACATTTCAATAGGGGTGATTCGTGATTGGCAAACCTGATCAATCAAAAAATACTTCCTGCCGCCCGGACATTAAAAGAATTTGATGAACTCATGGAAAGCTGCTACGAGCGCATTATTTTGCTGAATGCTCATGTAGCACAAGTAAAGCCACTGGGAAAACGGGCCAGAGCGTTCGGGAAAAAACTGCTGATTCATGCTGATCTCATAGACGGCTTGAAGTCTGATGAATATGCGATGGAGTTTCTTGCGCAAGAAGCCCAGCCCGAAGGAATCATCACGACACGGAACAGTGCCGTTCTAGCCGCCAAGAAAAAAGGGCTCATTTCCATCCAACGACTGTTTCTCATTGATACGATGGCATTAGACAGCAGTCTTACCCAGCTTGCGAGAACCAAACCAGATTACGTCGAGGTTTTGCCAGGAATCATTCCCCACCTGATCGAAGAAATCACTGTACGAACCAATATTCCGGTTATCGCTGGAGGATTTATTCGTACAAAGGAAGATGTGGATCGTGCTATTCTTGCCGGTGCAACATCTGTAACCACTTCTCGCAGAGAGCTGTGGATGAAATCATAAGGGCATATTAGGGTCGTCAAAAGCCGGTCATTCCTGTTCGTAGGAATACCGGTTTTTTTGATAGGTAGATACCCTTTTATTTTTAGAAAGGTCAGTAGTCTATGCGGATGAACATCACCGTGCATATACACATATAGTCAGCAAAAAATAAGAGGAAAGAAGGCGGTTGAGTGAATTATCAAAGCTCTCAATGGCAATCATCGTATTCTTCGCGGGAAGGACATTCTTCTTATTACCCTTGGCAAAGAGATCGGGAACGGCCACCAGGATGGGAGCGTGGAGGTGGCTGGCAGAGACCTTTCCGGAGTTGGGAGTTTGACCATAGACGGAGATGCCCGGATCACTGTCGTTGGTGCCCTCCTGGCTGCTGCGGACGCTTTCGCTAACAGATAAGTAGTAGAACGAGAGCCAAATCTTGAGAGGTATTCGAGAGATTTGGCTCTTCTTTTGGGCAAGTGAGAAGGAGAGCGACGAGCGTAATCATCCAGGCTCCTACCTTCTCGCCTCCTGATCCTCTCGACGCCTTCTTCGATCTGTGCCTCATTGGTATTGCCGTATCCAAGAATGATTTTATCTGTATGATTGTCTTTGACAATGGCGTGTTCCTCGACCGGGTAGACACGCACTCCGGCTTGCTCCAGTGCAGTCAGGACGTCAGGTGTGAAGCGAACCGTGGGAAAAGCAGCTACGATGTGCAGACCAGCAGCCTCCCCCCAAATGCGCATACCATCACCAAAAGCTAGTTGTAGAGCATCAATCAAGCATTGTCGGCGTTTTTTGTACAGCTTTTTTACGCGATTCACGTATTTTTCTAGATGCCCCTCCTCGATAAAAACCCCCAGAGCAAGCTGATCAATCGAAGGGGTGTGCAAATCGGATAGCCATTTTGCTTGCTGATAGGAAGCTACCAATGCTTTTGGCAGGACAAGGTATCCCTGGCGCAGTCCGGGAGAAAGGATTTTGCTAAAGGAACCGATGTAGATAACACGCTCCGGGGCAAGTCCCTGAATAGAGCTGATGGGAGCAGTCTCGTAGCGAAACTCGCTGTCGTAATCATCCTCGACAATGTAACAGTCAGCTTCTCTTGCATAACGAATGAGTTGAAGTCTTCGTTGGATCGGCATGGTACCGCCGAGAGGGAACTGATGTGAAGGCGTGACAAATACGAAGCGGGGGCGGTGGGCAGATAATGACGGTAGCTGTTCCATATCCATCCCGTAGGCATCTGTCGGAACAGGTAGTAAACGAGCCCCTGTCCTGGTGAAAATACTTTGGATATCGTGCGTGATCGGATCCTCGATGACTACGTGACGATCAGGACGCAGAAGCACGTTGGCAATCAGGGTGAGCGCCTGAGTAGCTCCGGATGTCATAATGATTTGTTCGGGTTCGCATTGCACACCGCGTGTTCGATACAAATAGCGACACAAAATCGTGCGTAGCTCCGTGCGTCCCTCGGGACGATTATAGCCAAAGACTGACAGCGGCGCTTCCTGACAGACGCGTTGGACGGTTTTGCCCCAGAGGCTACGAGGAAAGTGCTCCAGAGCAGGAACACCGGAACGAAAATCGATCAGCTTGCTCTCGGCTTCGTTGAAGTGCTGATTCACTTTCGGCAAACCAGTCTCTGTCACCCGGGCGTACTGTTCCAAATAAATGCCCGAAGCAACAAAATACCCGGAGCCACGTCTGCTCTCGATGTAGCCCTCGGCTAATAGCTGCTCGTACGCTTCTAACACCACATTGCGAGAGAGGTGCAGTTCACTGGCTACTTTGCGGGTTGAAGGAAGCTTGAAGCCGGCTGTCACTTCTCCGCTCAAAATCTTTGTGCGCAATTCAGAATAAATTTGTCTGATTAACGGAATGGGTTTCTCTCGGTCAATGGTCATCCAGAGCAAGGCGTGCGAGCCTCCTTATGTAACTGGTCCTCTCGAAATAGTGGGAAACTGGACCTAATCCACACCAGCGTACCATGGTAGGGTGAAGGAAGAGAAGAGGTATGCCACTGCTAAAGGAGAGAGAAGGATGACACCAGAAGAGAGAAGAACCGCAGAGATTTTGCGTACAATCGCCCGTGATGAACGAATCAAGGAAGCGGTCAGAACATCGCCCTTGTTATATCCGTTGCTTTTGGCGGCTACGAAACGTTATGTAACAGGCGAAACGCGTGCGGAAGCAATGAAAATAGCCCAGCGCTTGGAAAACATGGGCTACCGCCTATCAGTTGAACACATTGGTGAAAATACGCTGGATTTGCAGGTTGTACATGAAGCGCAGCGGGAATTTCTCGCGTTAACTGTGGATTGCTCCCAACTACATACATCAGTCGGAATCTCCTTTGATCTGTCCCATCTCGGCTTGTTACGGGATCAAGAGCTGGCTTTTGCCCACGTAGAGGAGTTGGCGGAGCGGGCGAGGCATAGCGGCCAGTACTTGATGATCAGCATGGAGGAATCGACGAAAACAGAGGCGATTATCAGCATGTATGAGCGCTTGGCACAGCGACATGAAAATGTGGGCATTACAATTCAAGCGCATTTACACCGCTCGTTGGATGATGTGAAACGGGTGCTCGGACTCCCGGGGAAAATTCGCTTGGTCAAAGGCGCATTTAAAGAACCCCAGGAAATCGCTTTGGCGCGTTCAGTCGAGTTGAACGAACGATACCTAGAGCTGGCTGACATGTGTGTGCAAGCTGGGCGTGTATGCTCACTCGCCACCCACGACCAAGCGATTGTAGACGAGCTAGCCCGCCGTGACTATTTGCATCGATCGAATGTAGAGGTCGAGCTGTTATACGGGGTTCGACCTGAGCTAGCTCATGCTTTGCGAGAAAAGGGGGTTCCGGTGCGATTGTATCTCACGTATGGGACAGAGTGGTACTTGTACTTGTGTCATCGACTAGCGGAGCACCCGCCTCATGTACATCAGGCGATAGCCGATATGTTTGATCCGGCGGGGCTTCAGGATGTAGGGTATGGCATGTCATAGAAGGATTACGAAAAACGTCAGAGCACAATCCTGACGTTTTTTCTTTTTTTTCACCCTCACACTCAGTTACCAATCGACTTCATTTTGAAAAAAAATGTAGCTATTTGTCTGGAAATAACGTCAATAACTGTATGAGAAGAAAAGATAGGTAGAAAAAAAGAATGGTCCGTGGAGGTTTTGAACGAATGAAAACGGCGCAGTGTAAGCGGTGGCTCCTGGCCTTCTGTGCGTTCCTCCTGATGGTAGCAGGTGTTCCTTTAGGATTAACGGGAACAGCCTTGGCAGAGGGAAACATTCAGCTGGGAGTAACAGTCGGAATTGAAGGAAAGTACAGGCAAACGGGGATGGTTCCCGTTGTCGTGACGGTGAAAAATGGAGGGGCGGATATCGAAGGGGAGCTGTTTGTCGCCACTGGGGAACAGGGAGACAGGCGCTTCGCAGTTGCCAATTATCAGCCAGTTTCGATTGCAAGCGGAGTGACCAAGCAGGTAACGATTCTCGTTCCTGGTTCAGAGCTGCATGGCAGTTCTTTTGTGGCCTTGATGCAAAATGATAAGATGATCGCGCAAACGCCGATAACAGGCACTTCATACAGCGAAGATACGCTGATGATCGGTGTGTTAGCAGAAAACCCCGACACAGCTAACTTCCTTGGTGTTCTGCCGAAAGGCTCTATTCATAGCCCTGTCCAGCTCTTGACGATGAAGGCAGACAATATGCCTGTGACAGGTACTCAGCTCAAGATGATCAATATGCTCGTCATCAACAATTTTGCTTTGGATTCATTGAATGAACAGCAGATCAAAGCGATTCGGGATTGGACGAAATCTGGCGGGATGCTGATTTTAGCCGGAGGAGCACAGTACAAGAAATCCGGAGGCGTTTTGGGTGACTTGTCACCAGTAGAAGTGACAGGAGTGACGAGTGTACAGACACTCTCTAGTTTAAAAGTGGGTAAGACGAATCCGATTGCACTGACGTCCCCCTTTACTGTAAGCAATGGGACATTGAAGGCAGGGAAAGTTCTATATAGCGAAGGAAATATTCCGCTGATGGCTGTACATAATGTGGGAGCTGGAAAAGTATTGTACGTCGCCTATGACTTGGCGGCGGAACCAGTAGCCAGCTGGGCAGGAAACAGTCGCTTTTGGGCAGATACATTAGTCAAGGCTTTTGGTTCTTCTATCAACGTTTCAAATACGAGCATGATCGATAACATTTGGCCGCTTCGGGATGCTGCTGATCGAGTCCCATCCTTGAAAATTCCAGAGGTTGGCTGGTTCGCAGTATTTTTCGGTATTTATGCCCTGGTTGTAGGGCCAGTTCTTTTCTATATTTTGCGGAGAGGCCGCAAGCAAAGCTATATGTGGGTGATCGTCCCTGCTATTTCGGTGTTGGCGGGAATTGGAATCTTCTCGATTGGTGCCATCCAGCGGGGTGTGGGTGTAAAGTTGCACCAGGTAGGCTATATTGAGCTGCAAAACAACGGACAGGCGAATGCGATGAGTGTAACCGCATTATTCGTACCGAGTAATGACGACTATCGTTTGACTATAAAGGGAGAGGGTATAACTCAACCTGTCACTGAAAGAAATTATGTTGATCAAGTTCCGAAAACGTGGATTTCCATGCAGCCGGATCAGACCCATATTGATTTCCGAGATGTAGAATTCTGGTCGATGCGCAAGGTTGCGACGGAGCAATCCATATCGGACGTAGGAAAAATAGAATCGAACCTGTCATATGAGAACGGCGCACTGAAAGGAACCGTGACGAACCATACGAAGTATTCGCTGCGGGATGTGACGATCTCTACTGGTATGCAGGTACAAGAGTTTCCACAGTTGGCGGCTGGCAGCAGTGTCGAAGTGAACTTGCCGTTTGCCCCTCAACAACAAGCAAAGCGGAACCAACATCGGATGAATACGGGACATGCACTGCCGCAGTACATGCAATCGAATGGCTATGAAAGACAAACGCGTGAACAAGTCATCGTGGAAATGCTAGACATGATGGATAGACGTGGTGGTCAGTCTGAAGTGGTAAAACTCGTGGGCTGGACCGAAGAGCAAGTTGTTGAGGCAGTCGTACCAAACGAAAATACGGAGAACACCAGCATTGCAATGGTCACTTCGACACTGCAAGTGAATCCATCCAAGGATGGACACATTTATTATCCGACGGGATCGTTTGATGTAACGATGTCGGGCAGCTCTGTTCCGGTAGATGACTACGGAGATGGCTTTAGACTGCCTGCCGGGGATATTACCTTTGACATCAATCTGAATCAGGAAGGACAGGATCTTACCATCAGCAATTTGTATCTGTACACCTGGTCAGAAGACAATACGACATTTGAAAAAGAGGTTTACAACTGGAAGACAAAAGCTTTCGAACCATTTGAAAAAGCATTCATGAACAACGTGATGACAAGCGACAAGACCACTACTTATGTTTCGGGCGACGGCATTGTCCGCATCAAATTTGCCCACCAGTTTGAGGATGATCGCCACATTGGGGTTCCAAGTGTCAGTGTGGAAGGGAAGGTGAGCAAGAAGTGATCCAGATTCAAAATTTGCGCAAGCGATACGGCAAAATGGAAGCATTAAAAGGACTTTCGCTCGAAATTGACAAGGGTACCGTTTTTGGTTTCGTCGGTCCGAACGGGGCAGGAAAATCGACGACGATGTCTATTTTGGCGACTTTATTGGAGCCGACCAGCGGGAAAGCATACGTAGGCGGCTACGAAGTGACCAAGCATCCAAAGGAAGTACGCAAGCTGATCGGCTACATGCCAGACTTTTTTGGTGTCTACGACAATTTGACAGCAGAAGAGTACCTTGATTTTTACGGCGCGAATTACGATATTCCGGCAGCAGAGCGAAAACAAATCATTCCGCAGTTATTAGAGCTGGTGAATCTCACCCACAAGCGGGATGCCTACGTTGACTCGTTGTCGAGGGGGATGAAGCAGCGTCTCGGGCTGGCTCGCTCGCTGGTTCACAATCCCGAAGTGCTCATTTTGGACGAACCAGCTTCTGGGTTGGACCCGCGCGCACGCATCGAGCTGCGGGAGATTTTGAAGGAACTGCGGGACATGGGCAAGACGATTATCATTAGCTCGCACATATTGCCTGAGTTAGCGGAGATGTGCGACGTCATCGGGATTGTGGAGGAAGGCAATCTGGTTGCCTTTGGACGAGTCGATGAGATTTACTCGAGAATGCAAGAACAGCGGGTATTGCGTATCCGCCTGTTGGATCGGGTTGATGAAGCAATGACACGCTTGCGTGAGATGCCCGCCATTACCAGGGTGACACGCGAAGGGAACTGGGTCGTTGCAGGCTTTTCAGGCAATGACGAAGAACAGGTTGAGCTGCTGCGGGAGCTTGCGGTGTCAGGCTATCCTGTTGCCGCGTTTAATGAGACAGTTGGTGATTTGGAAGAAATCTTCCTGGAAATTACGAAAGGGGTGGGCTCATGAGCGACTTGAGACGATTTCGCAACCCTGTCTTGTTCAATGAATGGAAAATGCGGATGCGGACCAATCGGTCACCGTGGATCATCCTGCTCTATTTGCTCGTTTTGGGCGCAATGACGCTCACGTTAATTTTCTTTATGACAAACGGTGGCAGCTACTACAATCCGAATGATACACGCGAGCTGTTCATGATGTTGTCTGTGTTTCAGCTCGGGATGATCTGCTTCGTCGTGCCGGGACTAACGTCAGGTGTGATTTCCGGTGAGCGCGAACGCCAGACGTTGAGCGTACTGTTAACCACGAATGTCAGCGCCACACGATTGATTTTAGGCAAATGGCTGGCGTCGCTCAGCTTCATGACCTTCCTGGTCATTGCGACCATCCCGCTCTATGCCATCGTCTTTTTGTATGGAGGAATCTCACCTGCACAAGTGATCAAGGTGTTTGGCTTTTACGTCATTACGATGTTTGGCATCGGCAGCATTGGTGTACTCATGTCCACGCTAATCAAACGGACAGGTATCGCTACGGTGGTCACATATGCCGTGGTGTTTGGATATGCGATTGGATCGAGCATACTGGCGGAAATTATCAAAGAGTTCATTCGGTACCAGCGCCGTTCGGGTGGCATGTCATCCGCAACCATGCCGGACTGGCCAGATCTCATGCATAATTTCAACCCATTGTTTGCGATGTTAAACATTTTTGAAGAAGGGCCGCAGCTCAGGATTGGGAATGTGGACCCGTACGCGGTTTACTGCCTGTTTTTCGGGATCGTTACACTGTTCTGCCTTTTACTCTCCATCTATCTCATTCAGCCAGTGAAACCGAGATTTCGCAAAGTAAAAGAGGAGCAATAAGCCATGTTTACCTCTAAATCGAACGACGAGTTGAAGTCGCTGCTTGCACCCATTCGGAAGCAACTGGGCTTGCGTGTATGGATACAGCAGCTAGCGGTCTACGGTTTGTGGGGAATGGGAGCGAGTCTGGTGCTCCTCCTCCTTTCCCGCATCTGGCCGATTCCGTTTTACCAATGGATCGCGGTTGTACTGCCAGTGCTTGTTGTCCTTACAGGTCTGGTGCGTGCGCTTTGGATGCGCCCTACCTGGCTTCATTGTGCGCAAGTGGCAGACGGCAATGGTTTGGCTCAGCGAGTCGTCACAGCATGGGAGAATCAAGAGAATCAGTCGATGGTAGCGGGTATGCAGAGGGAAGACGCCCTGCAGCATCTGCGTAAAAATTTGCCGCAAATCGTTGAGAGCGTCCGCATCTGGTCGCTGGTCCAAAAAAAGGTGTATGTCACAAGCAGCTTGCTATTGGTGTGTCTGGTGCTGTTTCTTTGGCCGAATTCGCAAGACTTGCGACTGGCCCAGATGGCAGAGGAAAAGAAAGCAATCGTGCAGGTCGAGGAAGAAGTAGAGGCAATCAAGCAGGATGTGAAAAAGAATACAGGCTTAACCGACGTGCAGAAAAAGCAGCTGGAGGAAATGCTGGAGCAGGCAAAAAAGGCTCTGGCGAAAGCAGACGACCCGGCAGAACGTCAAAATGCATTGCGTGCTGCGGAAAAACAATTGGAGAAGGTCAGAGATGCAGAGCAGCACAAAGAAAAGGCGCTGCAAGCACTCCAGCGCAGCTTGGGTAATCAAGAAGGGACAAAAGCCTTGGCTGGCGCGATGGAAGCGAAAGATCGACAAGCGATGACCGAGGCCCTGGCACAAATGGCAAAAGCCATGGAAAGCATGCCGCAAAAAGAGCGGGAAGGGATCGCCCGCGAACTCGCAAGTGCAGCAGAACAATTGAAAAAAGAGGCAGAGTCTGCCGACTCGAAGGAGCTGGAGGATATCGCCAAACAACTGGCGGATGCAGCCCAGCAAACAGCCCAAGGACAAGTGCCTCAAGCGATGACTGCGCTCGAGAACAGCTTGATGCAAGCCATGACGGGCATCCAGCAATCTCAGCAAGCCATGCTCGCAGCTATTCATGCCGCTGCTTCGCTCAATCAGTCACAAATGACGCTTGCCAGTGCAGGAGCACAAGCAGGAAATGCAGGAGCAAGTGGAGCTGGGACAGGTACGGCAGCAACAGGCCAGGCGACTCCAGCATCGGGGACACCTGGGAATCAGCCAACTGCGGCAACACCGGGAGCAGGTACCAGTCCCAATCAAGGAGCGACCCCGGCAAACCAGCCCGGGAATGGAAATAATGGCTCGGGGCAAGGAAACGGCAACAGTAATGGAAACGGAAACGGCGGTCAAGGAAGCGGTCAAGGAAGCGGTCAAGGAAGCGGTCAAGGAAGCGGTCAAGGTGCCGGGGCCGGGTTAGGAAAAGGCAAACACGAGCTCGTTACCGTCCCGGCAGATCACATAGGTGGAGACAAAGGACCTGTTGATACAGTCGGAGGCACACTCGGGTCAGGACCTTCCCAGTCGCAGCAAAGCGGAAACACACAAGTTTCCTCAGGTGGAACGCTGCCGTACGAGGAAGTGTACGGCCAGTATGAGCAATTTGCCCGTGAAAGTATGGAAAAGGGCACTATTCCCGGGGATTACCAGCAGATCGTGAAGGATTATTTCAGCAAAATTGAGCCTTAGATCATTCAACAACAGGAAGGAGACACGGCGATGGCGCAGCAAACGCTAGAGGATTGCTTGCAGCGAGTAGAGCTTGTCAGGCAGGAAATTGGAAAGGTATTGGTAGGACAAAAAGACGTGGTCGAGCAACTTCTGTGGGCCGTGTTTGCAGGGGGACATGCGCTTTTGGAAGGCGTACCCGGATTGGGAAAAACGCTGCTTGTTCGGACATTGTCCCAAGCCTTCGAGCTGTCGTTTCAGCGCATTCAGTTCACACCGGACCTGATGCCGACAGACATTACTGGAACGAACATCCTGTTAGTCGACGAGAAGGGACAGCAGTCTTTCCAATTCCAACATGGTCCAATCTTCGCTCATGTCGTGCTGGCTGACGAAATCAACCGGGCGACGCCGAAGACGCAAAGCGCCCTGTTGGAGGCCATGCAGGAGCGAACCGTTTCTGCCGGCGGTGTGACTCGTCTGCTACCGGCGCCGTTCTTCGTTCTCGCGACACAGAACCCGCTGGAACAGGAAGGGACATACCCGTTGCCAGAAGCGCAAATGGACCGCTTTTTATTGAAGATCGACGTGCCGTATCCGACGGAAGAAGAACTGAAAATGATCGTGCGGCAAACGACCACGAGCCAGGTGATCACCGTGGAAAAAGTGGCTTCAGCTGAGCAAATTGCTGAGATTCAGCAGGCTGCGCGTGAAGTGCTGGTTGCCGATGCGGTACTGGATTATGCCGTGAAGCTGCTTTTAGCGACGCATCCGGGGGAACAGGCGATTGCTTCAGTAAACAAATATGTGCGCAACGGCGCAGGTCCGCGTGGCGTGCAGGCGATTGTCTCCTTGGCAAAGGTACGTGCGTTATTAGCTGGCCGATACAATCTGGCGTACGAGGACGTGACAGCAGTTGCTCTGCCAGCTTTGCGCCACCGCATTTTCCTCAATTTTGAAGGAGAGGCAAACGGCATCCGACCAGACCGCGTCATTATGGATATTTTGGACGAACTGGGGACGCAAAAGGTATGAATCAACACCTGCTTGATCCGTCATGGCTCGCCAGACTGGAGCGAATGCAGATGGCTAGTCGCAAAGCGGTCAGCGGCAGCCAAGCAGGCAAGCGAAGGGCGAGACAGCTGGGCAG
This sequence comes from Brevibacillus sp. FIR094, assembly GCF_050477165.1. Taxonomy (NCBI): domain Bacteria; kingdom Bacillati; phylum Bacillota; class Bacilli; order Caryophanales; family Paenibacillaceae; genus Brevibacillus; species Brevibacillus sp. FIR094. Next base: position 21,266 of record NZ_JBEAES010000004.1, read on the forward strand.
CTCCATGGAGTTCGCAGATTTTCGGGCGTATGTTCCCGGCGATGATTTGCGGCAGCTCGATTGGAATGCGTATGCCCGTTCAGGCAAGCTGTTTTTGAAAAAGTACTTGGATGAAACAGAGCTTCATGTGAACTTGTATATCGATTGCAGTCGTTCGATGAGCTACGGGCAACCGAACAAAATGGCCCGTGCTGTCGAGATTGCCGCGGCCCTTGGCTATTTGTCACTGTGCCACCTCGATCATGTATCGGTCTATGCATTTGACAGCCGCATTACGACAGCACTTACCGGGCTGCAAGGAAAGAGCCAGGCACATCGCTTGCTCAGCTTTCTATCTTCCCTGCAAGAAGGGGAAGCAGGTGATATGCAAACGGCAATGCGCCAGCCTGGGGCTGTCAGCGGCAAAGCTGGTACATCCATCGTGCTGTCGGACTTTTTGTTCGAGTCAGGCTATACGGAAGGCATCGCGTATTTGCAGGCGGCCAAACAAGAGGTCACGCTGGTTCAGGTGCTTTCCAAGGAAGAGCTTGCGCCCGAGTATGCGGGAGAGCTGCGGTTGATAGATTCAGAGACCGGGCAAGCAAAAGAAGTATCCCTAACCAGCCTTTTGATGGAAGAGTACCACAAGAGCTTGCGAGATTATCAACAAGAACTGTCCGCGTTTGCTTATGGAAGAGGGATCGCCTTCGTGTCTGTAGAGGCGGAACAATCGCTGGAATCGATTGTCTTCCATGTCTTTCGTCAGGCCGGCTTGATTCGCTAGAGAGGAGAGAGACAACATGCAGTGGATGGGTTTGGGCAACTTGTGGTTTGCGCTGATTATCCCGACCATCATCGTCCTCTACCTGCTCAAGCGAAAAGTAGAGGATCGTGTCATACCAAGTACACTCCTGTGGCAGCGCACGATGCAAAACTGGGAAGCGGTGAAACCGTGGGAAAGGCTGCGGCGCAACCTGTTGTTGCTGCTGCAACTGCTCGTTGCCTGCTTGCTCGTGCTGGCTTTGATACGACCGGCTGTTCCCACTGAGGGGATCACATCCGACCATACGATTTTGGTCGTGGATACATCCGGGAGCATGATGGCGAAGGAAGGGAACGAGACGCGGCTGGAACGAGCCGTTTCACAGGCAAAAGCACTCGTAGAGAAGCTGGGAAGCAGGCAGACGATGACCCTCATCGAGGCAGGGCGAGAGCCGAATGTTTTGGTTTCCAAAAGTGCAGACAAAGAGCCGCTCTTGCAAGCCATCGAAAAGCTTGCGCCTTTTTCCGGGACATCCGATCAAGTCGCTGCGTTGTCATTAGCGGGAGCTATTGCAGAGAATGAACCAGGCAGTGGAGTAGTTTGGATGGGGGACGGAAGTGGGGAGCGCAAGTTGGATGGAGGTTCAGTTCCTGCTTTTTCCGGGAGCTTTCAGTTCATGCAGATGGGGAGTACCCGCGAGAATACCGCAATCGGAGTTTTTGTGACCCAACCTACGGAAAAAGGGGTAGAGGGACTACTGCGGGTGGACAATCACGGCAGTATGCCTGCGAAAGGAAAAGTCACTGTTTTTGATGAGCAAGACAAGCTGCTGGATACGGATTCTTTTGCGATTGGGGCAGGAAGCTCCCAGACATTTTCGTTTCAGAAGCTGGCGGTGTCTAGCGTCTATCGTGCAGTCATCGAACCGGAGCAGGACGGACTTTCCCAGGATAATGTCATGTGGAGCGTGCCATTCGCTGCCGGGAGGGGAAAAGCAGCGTTGTATTCACCAGAGGGGAACCGCTTCCTCCATCAAGTGTTGCAGACAGTTGGAAGTCTGGAGGTGGAAACGGTTCAGCAGGCACCAGTTGCAACGGCGGCTGCGCGTGACCTGTGGGTTTTTGACGGAGTCGTGCCAGACCAGCTACCAAAAGGAAACATTTTGTTGATTGCTCCGAACAAGAAAACAGAGTGGTTACCGCTTGCTGGAGAAAAAGAACTGGATCAACAGCCAAGGCCAGTTTCCCCAGATGACCCGCTGCTCAAGCACGTAGATTGGCGGGATGTGCACGTCGCTAAAGGATACGTATTGGACGAGATGCCTGGTATGAAGCCATTGGTACGCGCAGGCGATGTCGATCTGGTCAGAGCTGGGATCATAGACGGTCGTCGAATGGTCATCATCGGATTTGATTTGCATGCATCGGACTTTCCGCTGCGTCCTGCATTTCCGATTTTCATGCAAAATGTCGTCAACTGGCTGTCACCTGGTCAAACAGCCCCAATCCCCACGGCACATCCGGGAGAAGTCTTGACTATCCCACTCTCACCGGGAGCGACAACACGTACTTTGACGTATCCGAATGGACACCAGCAGTCTCTTACGGAGAACGCCACGTCGAAAACGATGCAGCTGCCGGAGCTGACCGGATTGTATCGTCTTGACGAAGGGGTAGATACTGGGATCAAAAGTACGTATTTTACTGTCCAAATGAATGAGGAAGAATCGAATATTACACCAAAGTCTGTGAGCGTTGCCCGGAAGAATGCCGATGAACAAAAGGAGAGTGAGGAAGCAACAGCGACTGACACAACAGGAGCGCTGGGAACGAAGGAGTTGACCTATTGGTTAGCGGCGTTTGCTCTCTTGGTGCTAGTGGTGGAATGGAGAGTGTATCAGCGTGGGTATTAACTTTATACAGCCGCTATTCCTGGTGCTATTGCTACCCGTTGCGTACGTCATCATCAGCTGGTGGCGACATCAAAAGCAAATGCCAATCGGCAGAAAGGCGACAATTGCAACGATTCGCTCGCTCTTGTTCCTCCTTCTGGTTTTGGCGTTGGCAGGGACACAGCTGCTGACACCTGTTCAGGCGAAAACGATTGTGTTTGTTGTAGATCGATCGGCTTCCATGAAGGAAGATCTGCGAGTTCTCTCCTTTTTGCGGGAGGCGATCGGGCAAAAGCAAGCAGCGGATAAGTATGCTGTCATTGCAGTAGGTGCAGAGGCAGCGGTCGATCAACCGTTGACGATACGCCAAGAGGTACAGCCCTTGGGCGTGGATGTCAACCGGAATGCAACCAATTTGGCAGAAGGAATCCGTTTGGCGTCTGCCATGATCCCTACCAATGCCAGAGGAAAAGTCGTCTTGCTGACAGATGGTCAGGAAACAAACGGAGATGCGGCACGGCAGACGAGACTGGCGAGGGAGCGAGGAATCGCTGTAGAGGCTGTATCCTTGCAGCAGCCACACGGGGATGAGGTCGTTCTTACATCTGTACAGGTACCGCAAAGACTGTATGCGGGAGAGGAATACGGCATCACCGTTGATGTGGAGAGTACAATAGCAACCGAGGCAACCCTGCGCCTGTATGAAGGCAATCGCGAGGCGGGCCAGCAAACGGTACAGATCGGCAAGGGCAACAACCGGTTCGTTTTTTCGCAAAAAGCGATGCAACAGGGCTTTCATCGCTATCGCGTGGAAATCGAGCCGCGACAAGATACCGTAGCGGCGAACAATCAGGCTACAGCCTATACACAGGTAGCTGGGGCACCAGTCGTACTCGTAGCCGAAGGGCATCCAGGTGCAGCCAGCAACCTCATTCAAGCGCTAGAAGCGGGTAATATCAAGGTGGAGCTGCGCGAGCTCGAACTGCTGCCAAAGGAGCTTGAGGGCTACAAGCAATTTGCCTCCATCGTACTGGCAGATGTGCCTGCTACCAGCATGACTGATGCAGATATGGAGCGCATGCGGACCGCTGTACGTGATTTGGGCATTGGTTTGATCATGACAGGCGGTAAAGATAGCTTCGGTATGGGTGGCTGGTTCCAGACACCAATCGAAGAGGCATTACCTGTTCACATGGATTTAAAAGGGAAGGAACAACTCCCTTCGCTCGGACTTCAGCTGGTTATCGACAAGTCGGGCAGTATGAGCGCCGATGCCAGAGGTGCGGATAAGATGGCGCTGGCTAGAGAAGCCGCGATTCGAGCGACAACCATGATGAATGCACAGGACTACATCGGGGTGATCGCATTTGACGATGCGCCATGGGATGTCGTAGCGCCACAATCTGTCACGAAGCTGGACGAAATCCAACAGCAGATCAGCAGAATCCAAGCGGATGGCGGGACCGATATTTTTCCTGCCTTACAGCTGGGCTACGAACGTGTAAAGGAGATGAACACCCAGCGCAAGCACGTTATTTTGCTCACAGATGGGCAGTCTGCAATCGGCGATGATTACGAGGGCCTGCTACAACAAATGACGGCTGAAAATATTACCGTTTCAACTGTGGCGCTGGGTGATGATTCGGATAGGTCGCTGCTGGAGATGATTGCCGAGTTAGGAAAAGGCAGATATTACTTTGCCAACGATGCCGAATCCATCCCGAAAATCTTCAGTAAGGAAACTGCATTAGCCAGTCGCACGTTTATTGTGGAGAAGCCCCAAGTACCAGGTTATACAGGGGTGGGAGCATGGCCTACGCTGAAGCAGACATTGCCTCCGGTGCGTGCGTATATAGCAACGACACAGAAGCAAACAGCTGAATCATCCTTGATGAGTGCTGACGATGATCCGATTCTCACGCGCTGGCAGTACGGTCTGGGGCGTTCTGTCGCCTGGACGAGTGATCTGGAAGGGAAGTGGTCACCGGACTGGGTGGCTTGGGGAGGTAACAGCCGTCTGTGGAACGAAATCGTGGCATGGACTTTCCCACAAATTACAGAAGGCACTTGGAAGACGACCACAAGCGTGAACGGGGCAAAAGGCAATGTGAGGGTTACGATGCCTGCTGGTAGAAGCATGCCTCAAGAGATGGAGGCAGTTGTTCTCAATCAAGAGATGAAGCGAGAGGTCATCAAGCTTAAGCCGGTTGCGCCAGGCGTCATGGAGGGTGAATTCGAGACGGCAGATCCGGGCACGTACATGATTCAGCTCTCACAAAAAAATCAAGGCCGAGTCATGGCGAGCCAAACGACAGGATTGACCGTCTCCTATTCACCCGAATACGGGATACATGCCGATGGAGAGAAAGAACTTCAAGAGTGGCTAAGTGCTGGTGGAGGGAATCAGATCACCAAACCGGAAGAAGCTTTTGGAGGGACGCTTCCTGATAAATGGGACACACAGTCAATCAGTGAGTGGTTGCTGATGTTGGCGGCTTTGCTGCTGCCAATCGATATCGCCGTTCGCCGTCTACAGTTGCCGGATCAATGGTGGGCAAGGCTAGTTAGTCTATGGAGATGGCGCAAGTCCACGTCAGCCGATTCTGAACAACAGGCAGTATTGTCTCGCCTCGGTGAGAAGCGCTCTGCGACAAGACGGACACGTGAAGAGCGGACAGATGACCAGAAAGTTGTATCTGCTCCCCTTATTCATCCAGTAGGGACGGCTGGAAGTCGGGTGAAGCCAGCAGTAGTCAAGAATGAGCAGGCAAAAGAGAAACAGGAGAAGCAAACACAGCCTGACGAAACGCTAAACAGACTATTGGCGGCCAAGAACCGGAAAAAGTCTCAGTAACAGACAAAAAAGAAAACAGCAGCCTGGCGAAAATCGCTACGGACTGCTGTTTTCTTTTTAGAGATGCTCTTCATACATGAGCGGGATTGCTATCCCAAAAGCAGTGTCACCTTTAGGCAGGCTTTCTTCTATTGATGTACCAGGATTATTCGCGCGGAAAGCAACTTCATAGGTTTCACCTGGCGCTACCTGGAGAGTGTCCGTCCACCATGGACTTCCTGTAACCTTTTTGCCGTCCCGACTCAAGATGAGCATATGATGACCGTGCAAATACAGCGATTGATCCTGGAAGCTCCGGTTGACGAAAGTCAGCTTGATGAGATCCCCCTCTTCAATCATCATCCGTGTATCAGGAAGCAAGTCGCCATTTACAGTCGACAAACGCTCGAATTGACCGTCATAAAATCCGTACTGACCATCAATGAGCAGCTGATATTCCCGATCAAAATGGGAAGAGAGATCAAAAGGAAGCGCGATCGGACTGCCATAACGTGCAGGGTCAAAGACAGAAAGCTCTGTATCTAAGGACGGCACAGTATCTTCGGCCCCGTCTGGACGTAAGAGCATCCCTTTGTCATGCTGGTTTGCAGCTGGAGCAAATAGCACGGGACGATTAGGCATCGTAAACTGAATGTCGTATCGACCGCCTGCCCCCGGCTGCAAGGCTTGATTGGCAATCAAATTCGGTTCGTTTACTTCGGTTCCGTCAATCGCTACTACCTGAAAAGGAGTTCCTTGCAGCAAATAGGTGACAGGAGCATTTTCGGCGTTTATAAAACGAAGGCGAACCGTTGTGCCAGGAGTAACGGTTTCGATTTTTCGTGTATGTGAGCCGTTTAGCATCGCGCCTGCCTTTTCGTCCTTGTGATGAATCATGGCGATGTCGCGGATGGGTGTGCCTGTAGTCGTAGCCTTGGCTGGCTCGATCACAAGGGCGCCGAATAGCCCGTTCACTACTTGCTCAGGAATTTGCTGATGAGAATGATACCAATACGTTCCTGTTTGTTCTGCGCGAAAACGATAAACAGAGTTTTCTCCTTTTGCAATGCGATTATAGTTAGCGGGAGTCTGCATGCCATGCCAATGGATGTCTATCCCTTCGGAAATGTCCGTGTTCAGAAGGATGATTTCGACGAGCTCACCTTGTTTCATACGGAGCTCAGGTCCGGGATATTGTCCATTCAGGGTCCATGCTTCTACGGTTTTACCTGATTCTTGCCGGATGGATATTTTCTGTGCTTTCAGCGAAAACGTTCGATCAGGGGTTTCTTGTTTTGGTTCTGTTGGTCCATCGACACTTCTACGTTTCCCTGTGGTAGGCATCGAATGGGCACTTGCCTTTACAGGAAAAACGAAATCGGGGAGAGCGTGATCGTCCTGATTCTGACCTCCCAAAGGTGAATGATTAGGAAGGCGACTCGCTATCATCGCTTGATTTCCCCAGACCGACGCAAGTAAAGCAGTCATCAGGAGAAACACGGCAAAACGGATAAAGCGGTGCAGGCGGCGTGGTTTTACCCAATTTTCAGCAGTGGAGTGGTATTGATGCTGCCACGATTGCCGAATCCAGAGCAGGGAGACCCCGGCTAATAATACGCCCCAAGCGAGAAACAAAATGGACGGTTCCAGCGTAACAGCCGGAAAAAAGACTTGAAGGAAGAGTGCGATCAGACAACCCAAGACGCTAGCTTGTAGCGGAACGAGCAATTCGGGGGAAGCTGCGTCTCCTCGCCTCTCTGCATCTAATGCGTCGTTTAGATCTGGCGAGTTTGCTTTTGCAGACCTAACATTTTTCTCTTGTAACAAAATGCGGATATAATCCGTATCTACTTGTGATTGCCTTGACTCTCTGCCGCCTTTTCCGGCCAACTCCCACAGTCGTGGAAAGGTAGAGAGAAGGCAAAAGAGCAATGGAACAAAAATAAAAGGTAAAAAGCCAAGCAACGTATCCTTTATGTAAAGCCAACCAAAGGATTCAAACAAAACCCACGTCATCACCAAATGCCCCGCAAATACAAAAAGGGCCGACCATGAAAAGCATAAAGCGATGCGAGCACTGCTTATGAAAGCCCGTTTCGTGGGACGGAAAACGAGCTGGTTTGCCATGAGTGTTGGGACCAGCATGACGATGAGAAGGACCAGAAACAATCCTTGATGAATCCCGGCAAGCACTTCAAAATCAGCCATGATCAGTTCCTCCTGTTTACTAGTTCAATACTAATGATATAGAGAAACGGCCGAGGACCAAACGTACCGAGGCAGTATTTTCACTCCGCCTTAAGTCGGAGAAGTGCAACTTGATTTACATACAGGATATACATTACAATTTTGGTATTCTTTTTCGGGTTATCAGAATATTAGGAAGGGGACGTTTTCTCATGTCCTTTGATTTTGTACAAACGTAACAACGCTCTCGAGCTCCTCCTGCCTCGTCTGGTATGGACGCGAACAGACTGGTATAAACGAGAGGAGAAGCAGAAATGGAGAATAAGGATTGGATCAAAAGCTTTCAAGAGGAAGTGGGGGCACCATTCGCTGGGTGGGATTTTGCCAGATTGACTGCGACAGGCAGGATGCAGGATGCACCACTTGGCTGGAACTACGTAAATATCGTGAAAAAGAACATGAACGGAATCCGCTCTATGCTGGATATGGGAACAGGCGGTGGAGAACTGTTTTCTAGGCTTGCGCCGTTCCCTGTGGGGACGTATGCGACAGAAGGCTATGAGCCGAATGTAGCGGTGGCAAAAGCCAATCTGGAGCCCTTGGGTGTTCGTGTGTTTCCCGTAGACGGGGAAGAAATATTGCCTTTTGAGGATCAGTCACTCGACTTGATTATCAATCGACATGAAGCTTATTTGCCGTCTGAAATGAAGCGTCTGTTGAAGCCAGGGGGCACATTTGTTACTCAGCAAGTTGGCGGTCAAGACAATCTCGACCTGAATCGATTGCTGGGCGCACCAATTTCGCCAGATTACTTGCACTGGAATCTGGCCTATGCAGTGAACGAACTGAAGGAAGCCGGTCTTACGATTGTGGAGCAAAGAGAGGAAATGAGCTTTTCGCGTTTTTACGACATAGGTGCCATTGTTTACTACTTGAAGGCGATCGAATGGCAGATTCGCGACTTTACTGTTGAAAAGTATGCCGATGCCTTGCTCGATCTGCACCAGAAAATCGAAGCGGTCGGGTATATCGATATTCCTACCCATCGATTTTTCCTGATTGCCCAACAAAAGTCCTAATTGAATCACTACCGATTGTCGATAAGACTGGTAGGGAGTGTTTAGGAAAAGCACCCTTTTTGGGTGCTTTTTTTATCGAGTAGCACCGTGTGAGAACAGCAATGCCGACCCTTTTACGAAAAGGCAAAACCTCCCGCAACAATGCGTCCGCTCCCAGGTGGGTGGTCCGCAATACACATATCGTAACCGGCGAAGGAGAAGTGAAACAGGATGAGTAAGAGCTTGGCAACACGGGTAGTTGCTCTTGTAGCGGTGATCATTGCCGTCATGATGGCAATCAATATTATCATGATTTACGAAAACAGCGTAACTACTGTTGAAAAGACACTCTCGCGCTCAAGCATCAACACAGCATTGCATATCTCCCAAGGGCTTGACTCAGAGAAGATAGCGAAATTTATCTCTCAGCCACAAGAATCTGACGACTACTGGTCTATCCGAAATTTGTTGCTTGAGTACACTGAAAAAACAGGTGCCCTTTATGTTTATATTCTTCATGCAGACGGTGAAAAGGTAAGGATTATGGTGGATGGAATGGCGAAAGGAGCAAAGGGAGCATCTGCAATTGGTCAAGAGACGACCTCTACTGGCATGGCTGATATTGCTCCTGCTCTGGAAGGCGGATCGAACAGTACGCCAATCGTCAAAGATCCTGTGTTCGGGGACTACCTAAGTGCATTCGCACCGATTGAAGATCCATCTGGTCAAGTAATCGCGGTGCTAGGTGTAGATACTGCGGCAGACAAAGTGGAACTGATTAATGATCAGGTTTTGGATGAGACCATGCCACGCATCATTCTCTCTATGGTTGTCGTAACGATTATTGCTTTGGTTGCTGTATTCTTTTTGATCAAGAAGATGCTGCGTCCACTGCAAGTTGTACAAGAGGCGTCTATGCGCATTGCTTCTGGTGATCTCACGTCTACAGAGATTTCTGTTTCCAACAAAAAAGACGAGATTGGCCGAATTGTCGTTGCTTTTGGTGAGATGACGACACAACTGCGTCAAATCATTGGCGGTGTAAAAGAGACAACCGAGCATATCGACAGCATGGCGAATTCCATTCGGGAAGGTGCCAACTCTGTCCGCGAGCAAAACAAAAATATCGTGGTTACCAGCCAAGAGATTGCGCAGGGGAATGAGCAGACAGCAACTGCGATGGAGATGACGGTGCAAACGGTTCAAGAATTCTTGAGCGAGCTGTCCGAATTGAATACGGCGATTGACGAGATGGATGCAGTATCCAATCGCGTGTCCGATATCGGAGAGAGCAGCTACAAAGTATTACAAGAGTTTTTGGAAGATGGAACAGAGACGAACAAACAATTTCATGAAGTGCAAAATACAATGGCAATTCTCGAAGAAAAATCGAGCCGAATTAACGACGTGATTGAAACGATTCAGCAAATCGCCGGACAAACCAATCTGTTGGCGTTGAATGCAGCCATCGAGAGTGCGCGTGCTGGCGAAGCGGGCAGAGGCTTTGCGGTGGTAGCGGGAGAAGTTCGCAAGCTGGCTGAACAGACGGGTGCGGCAACACACGTCATTCAGGAGAGCATCAAAGACATTCAAGATCAGGTAAGACAAGCTACGGAAAAGACAAATGCAACGCTGGATCGCTACAACGCGGGTACAGAGCGTTTGGATTCCGTTACACAAGGTATTACGGCTCTGTCTGACATGACGCATGCCTTGAAGACGTCGCTTGCGAATGTCATGGCAAGTGTAGAGACGATGAAGCAAGGTCAGAACAAGGTGAATGAATCCGTGTTGACGGTTACTGCAATCTCGGAACAAACAGCAGCAGCTACCGAAGAAGTATCAGCTACGATGCATGAGGTCAGTGGAAACGTTGATCAGTTCGTATCTGAAACGGAGCAGGTGACAGACAGCATTCAGGAGCTGCGCAGCAAGGTGGATACGTTCCGATTGTAGACAAATTACTTTATCTATAAAAGAAAAACAGCTCTTCTACTGGCAGGATGATGCCGAGAAGAGCTGTTTTTTTGTGGCTGTAGTGGAGGGAAGAAGCGCATTTCCAGTCTACGCTTCGGCCTACGCCCGCATGGGGGATTCACTGTCCGCTCAGAAATAAATGGCGGGAGCGCTTCAAACGTAGAAGTTTCAATGAGGTATTTCATAAGTGAAGCTGAAATTCCCCGCCATTTTTTCCTGAGCTGGGGCGGGCTCCAGAGGCGCTTGGACTGGGAATGCGCTTCTTCCACGCGGCTTTTGATAAAAAGCAAACAGCATTCTTTAACTACAATAACCCAATGAGCACAAGCACTACACTATGCACGCCCAATAGCATCATACGCAGCCAGTTAAATGACTGTTTCAACTGACCATCCCGAATCGGAAAGATCGCATATCCGTTGCGCTTTTGCTGATGCCGCCAGAGGCTGCCGATCTGGCTGGCAGTCATGAAGAGAAAGAGCAGGCCAGCAATGATCTTTGCATATGGGCCGGGCAATATGAGAACGACGAAGCCTGACAGCAGGATAAGTCTGAAATAAATGCCCGCAAAGTCACCAGAGCGAATAAATTTTTTAGTAAACAAATGACGTCCTGCTGTTGATTGACGGTAAGGCAGCAGCTTTGTCAGGGCAATGAGCCACGAGCGTGACTTCACCTGGTGCTGCATGGCAGGGGCATCCCTGAAGTTGTTCATGAACTGATAAAAGCGGTGACGCAAGCCGCTTTCGATGGCCAGCAGGCGATACCATTGTATGGAATGTTTTTTCTTATAGGTCATCATTCGCGAATGGAGCCAGATCAAGAGCGAAGCGCAGATAAGAACACCAAATGGGATCATACCCACGCGTAAGAATTGTCCTTCACTCAATACCCAAGCAAGGAGGGTGTACGAAAAGGCAAATCGAGCGAGCGTATAGAATCCGATCTTTTTCTGATCTGGCAAACGTAAGAACGTCCAACTGCTGTAAATATTCCAGCCCTTCAAAAGCAGGGGAATGCACCAATAAACCCAGAGCTGCACGCCTTGTGCACCTACGACCTCTGTATACATTGGCATGAGCAGGAGCAGCATGATAAACACCACGATGCTCTGAATGGCAAAATTGTAGATGAGCGCCTTCCGAAAATAGCGATCCAGCCTTACTTCGTGCGGAGTCAAAAAAAGTAAATCCGCTTCCAGCAAAAAGGTGCGTAGGGGGCTTCTCACAACGACAAAAGCAATCACGAGAGCCACGGCATACGGCAAAGGGAACCAGGGTGGGATCATCGCGATGATGCTGCGGTAGTAGAAGGCGAGCAAGCCCATCAAAAAGATCGCGACGAACATCAGGCCGCCATTGGCCATGTACTGGGCATATCGAATGAATTCTACTGAAAAGGCATGGAACCGTTTGCGAAATAATTGATCTACGTCTATTTTCACTGGCCGTCATCCTCTACGATATGCAAGTATATGTCGTCCAAAGAGCTACCTGGGAGGCCTGTAATACCCCGAAGCTCCTCTAGCGTTCCTTGGGCTCTAATCTCGCCTTTGTGCAAAATGATGAATCGGTCACAATGCTTTTCGGCGGTCGCCAAAATATGTGTGGACATCAGAATGCCAGCCCCTTGCTCCTTGCAACGGTTCAACCACGTGAGAAGAGAACGAATCCCCAGAGGGTCCAGACCCAGGATCGGTTCATCCACGATGTACAGAGGCGGTTGTACGAGCAACGCCATCATGATCATGAGCTTTTGTCTCATGCCTTTGGAAAACTGCTGGGGAAATCGGTCTTTCATTTCTTCCATGCGGAATTCTTTTAAGAGAGGACGTGCTCGTTCATAAAAAACTTCCTGATCCAGCCCGTGGCTCATGGCCATTAACTCGATATGCTCCCACAGCGTAAGTTCTTCGTAATAAATGGGTGACTCGGGAATATACCCGTAAGACAAACGATAGTTTTCGGGGTCTGATTGAAAGGTCTTCCCCGCAATGCTTATTTCGCCTGCGATTGGTTCCAAGAGTCCTAAAATATGCTTGATTGTCGTGCTTTTGCCTGCGCCATTCAGCCCGATTAGCGCTACAATTTCTTTTTCGCGTATGTGAAAGGAGACGTCTTTGATTACAGCGTGGTTGTAAGAGTACCCACCCGTTACCCCTTTTACCTCCAACAAGGTTGTCATGGTATCCTCCTTTATGAATAAACGGTCATGTCCCCGTTTATTTGAGAGTAATGCTAGATAGTCTCCCATCTATTTTAGCTGAATTCAGGATTTGGAAATACATTTGTTTGCCGCCTTTTTTTACACGAGACTGAACAAAGAGGGATAACCGTACAAGCAATGCTCCTCTCCGCTACATAAATAAGTAGTATAAAGGACGGACGGGGGAGGTGGAATCTATGACAGCGGGACCATATGAAAATCAGAAAAATATAGATCAGCATATACAGCGCATCTATTTGAAATTAGACAAATTCGAAGAACGAATCGATCAGCTTGAGGGACAAATGATAGTAGTCACGAAGTGGTTGGAACGAATTGAACATCAATTGGGACGCATGGAGGATGTGCGTTATGATGTACTGCAAGTATTGAATAAACTGCAGACAGAGTTGGAAATGAAAGCAGAGAAGACGGAAAAAGACAAAGATATTATCCTGCAATTACTGTCTAACGATACTCGGGACAAGGAAGCACTCGCTCAGTTCATGGAAGTAGAAAAAGACCGGAAACAAGAACGCTTTTTACAGGTTTGGGCAGTTTTGGGTCCTGTCATCGCCTCCGTTCTCTCCTCTTTTTTTACCCGATTTTTTATGTAGCGCATAATATGTTTAAAATGTGGAAAAGTTGTGTAATACGCTTTCCATTTTTCTACCGTAACTTCTTTCTATACTTGGAGGGCAGATTATAGAAAGAGAGGATATCCAAGTGAAGAAGTTTGATCTTTCCATGCTTACGGTTGCCATATTATTAACGGGGTTAGCTGTTTTAGGTTTTTACCAATCATGGGCAAAAGGCAATGACCCTGTATTGGTAACGGCTGGCGATACCTCCATTACACAAAATCAGCTTTACAGTGAAATGAAGAAAATGTACGGAAAACAAATGATACATGAACTTGTTGCGGAAGCGTTAATCAAGCAGGAAGCCAAGGCGCAAAACGTCGCGGTGACGCAAGAAGATATGGATAAAGAGATTGATTCGATGAAACAACAGGTAGGTTCACCTGAGGCATTCCAAAACTACTTGAAGAGTATGGGGATGACTGAGGCCCAGCTGCGGGATAAGTTGAGCGTGCTCATGACACGGGACAGGTTGTTGGATAAAGCATTCCCGGTTACCGAGGAGCAAATCAAAACCTACTATGATACAAATAAAGAACAACTGGGGTCACCGGCACCTGAGTTTGATAAAGTCAAAGATCAGATCAAGATGATGCTGACTGACCAAAATCGCAGTCAGAACTACGGTACCTGGTTAAATACGCTTCAGGAAAAACACAAAGTAGAATGGAACGACCCGTCCTTTGACGATGCACCTGTGCCAGGTGATGTACAAACACCTGCTCCATAGTGTAGAACATATACCAAAAGACCTTGTCCTCTTAAATGAGTGCGAGGTCTTTTTCTGTGAAAACGGACATGAACGTTTTGTTTAGTAATGGGAGCAATCGGAGAAACTGTGTTCATAATTGCCGATGTGAGGAGCAATCCGAATGGCTCAGATTGGTTCAAGCTTAGACGACAACGTTCACTATATTAAAGAATCGCTCGGATACAGCAATGACATTGTGATTCGAGAGGTAGTCCTAAATAGCCTAGAACCGGTTCGGGCAGCTGTCTTGTATGCGGATGGAATGGTTGATTCGTATCTGGTACAAGCCGTACTAATCGATAGTCTCTTATACAAGACGCGTTTGAAGGAATGGGAAGGGATACGCGAGGATGAGTTCGTTCCCTTTTTAAAAGAATCGGTCCTGACCGTTGGGGATATGGGGGATTTATTCGACTTTCCCACATTGTTTACAGCGTTGCTGTCCGGCTGTGTCATCATTCTCATAGATGGCTGCTCGCAAGGAATTCATATTGGTTTGCAGGAGTGGAAGGATAGAGGAGTCACTGAGCCGTCATCGCAAACCGTCATTCGTGGACCGCGGGAGAGTTTCACGGAGACACTTCGTACGAATATTACGTTGCTGCGGAGACGGATTTCCAGTGAAAAGCTATGGATTGAATTGAGCAGAATTGGCGAAGAAACCAAGACTGAAGTCGCGGTTGTGTATATGAAAGGGATTGTAGAAGAGGGTGTTGTAGAAGAAGTACGCAATAGACTGGATCGAATCAGCATCGATGGAATCATGGAAAGTGGAATGATTGAGGAGTTGATCCAGGACGAAGCTTACACGCCTTTCCCCACGATCTCTAACTCGGAGCGCCCGGATGTGGTGGCCGCGAATCTATTAGAGGGACGCGTAGCGATTCTTGTAGATGGGACTCCCTTTGTTTTGACAGTGCCCTCTCTTTTTGTTGAGTTTTTTCATTCAGCGGAAGACTACTACCAGCGCTTTGATTTTAGTACGTTGATTCGCATGCTGCGTTTTGCCTGTTTTTTAATCGCGTTGCTTGCTCCCTCCCTCTATATCGCCATTACGACCTTCCACCAAGAGATGCTCCCGACACAGTTGCTAATTAGCTTGGCTGCACAGCGAGAAGGAGTGCCCTTTCCAGCCTTTATTGAGGCGATCATGATGGAAGTGGCTTTTGAGATATTGCGAGAGGCTGGAATCCGTATGCCGCGTGCAGTAGGTCAAGCCATTTCCATCGTGGGAACACTGGTTATCGGACAAGCAGCGGTGGAAGCGGGGATTGTTTCGGCTGCGATGGTCATTGTGGTCTCAATTACCGCAATATCCAGCTTTATTTTCCCAGCGAGCAACATGTCGATTACTGTGAGGATTCTTCGTTTTCCCCTGATGGTTCTGGCTGCTTCTTTTGGCATATACGGGGTTATTGTAGGGATGCTTGCCTTAGTGTTGCATTTATGCAGTCTGCGCTCATTTGGTGTACCGTATATGGAATCGTTTGCCCCGTTTTCCTTGAAAGAGCAAAGAGACACAATCCTTCGCTTGCCTCGCTGGGCCTTGGACAAACGGCCTGAATCGATTACTAAAAAAAATTTGCGTCGCCAATCTAAAGGGATAAAGCCATTACCGCCCCAGAAGTAAGAGGTTTTCACAGCATGTAAAGGAGTGGGCACCAGTGAAAGGGATAAAAGTTCTTCTCTGCATCGTGCTCGTTATTATCCTAGCTGGTTGTTGGGATCGAAAAGAACTAAACGATTTGGCGATTGCTGTCGGGATCGGTATTGATAAAGTGCAAGGAGGCTATCAAGTTTCCGTTCAAGTAGTAGACCCGGCAGAGGTCGCGGCCAACAAAGGGAAGCCGGGACGTTCACCCGTTACACTCTTTACCATGAACGCTCCGACCATCTTTGAGGCTGTGCGTAAAATGACCACGGTATCTCCACGTAAAATATACATGGCGCATACCAGGATGCTCATATTTGGCGAGGAGGTGGCCAGGGAAGGGATCTCTCCAATCACTGATTTTGTCTCACGCGACCATGAGTTTCGAACTGATTTTTATATCGCGGTAGCTAGAGGAACAACGGCCCGCAATATCTTGAAAGTGATCACACCGCTTGAACAAATTCCTTCCACAGAAATGTTTGCTTCTTTGGAGACATCTTCCAAGGTATGGGCGCCTACGGCAGCAGTTACGATGGATCAATTGATTACCGACTTTACGAGCAAGGGAAAGCAAGCAGTATTGACAGGTATCCGCACGGCTGGGCCAGGAAGTGAGGGAGACGAACGAAAAAATGTTGAAGAAATAGATACACCTGTCCTGCTTCAATACACGACATTGGCTACTTTCCGGGAGGATAAGCTGATCACCTGGCTGAGTGAAGCGGACAGCAAAGCGTATAGTTACATTACAGGCAAAGTAAAAAGCACAGTTGGAAGCATGCCTTGCAAGGGGGGAGGACTCTTGACGATGGAAGTCA
Source organism: Brevibacillus sp. FIR094 (assembly GCF_050477165.1). Taxonomy (NCBI): domain Bacteria; kingdom Bacillati; phylum Bacillota; class Bacilli; order Caryophanales; family Paenibacillaceae; genus Brevibacillus; species Brevibacillus sp. FIR094. The sequence continues at coordinate 38,023 of NZ_JBEAES010000004.1, forward strand.
TGCACGCCGACGCCAAAATCGAGGCTACCATGAAAAATGGTGCGCCTGGAATCATCGTTCACATCGGTTTGGAAAATGATATTGGGGAAGTGCAATGCAAACTCGATCTGACTGATAAGGATACGATCAAGGAGCTGGAAAAAGAGGCGGAAAAATCAATGGAAGCGTTGGCGACAAAAGCAATTGCCAATGCCAAGAAAAATGGAGTAGACATCTATGGATTCGGCGAAGCGATCCATCGAAAATACCCGAAAGTATGGAAGAAGATAGAGAGCAAATGGGAAAAGGAATTTACCAAGCTACCTGTACATGTCATAGCTGATGTGAAAATCAGACGTTTAGGAACCATCAATAATGCCTTTGATGAAAAGTGATTTTGTAACAGGATCAGGGGGAGTCTGCATGTCGACATTTGCTGTCATCGTTGTATCCATAATCGTTTGTGCATACGAACTGCCCCGATTGATGCGGAAGCGGCAACGCAAAGAGATTGCTGTCTTTCTCGGGTTGCTTGTCATCAGTGTTGGCTTGTACGCAGGATCTGAAAAAGGGGTTGTCCCCAATCCTGTTTATTGGATGGAAATGGTTTACAAGCCGGTATACGACGGAGTCATGACATGGCTGAAGTAAACGAGGGGCATACTGAGTACACCCCCAGTAAAGGAGAGTAAATAGACGTGGACGGTCTTTTGATGAAGCTGCTCGTTAGTCCGGTGTTGGTCGTTTTGGCAGATGCTCTCTTTCCAGAAGTGAATTTCGCAAATCTATATCAGTCTGTCGGAGTCGGATTTGTTTTGGCAGTCGCCGGATATTTTTTGGATAGGGCGATTCTTACATCAGGGAGTCTTTGGCTGACGACCATGTTTGACTTGATTATCGGCTTTTTGATCGTTTATGGAAGTATTGTGTTTTTGCCGACGGCTCAAATCGCTGCAATCGGGGCCGGTTTTGTTGCGATATTTTTTGGTGTAGCGGAATATATCCAACATGTTTGGCTGATACGCACAGGACGAACGGAAAGTGTATAGTGTTTAATGAGCAAACACACTCCTTACAGGGGTGTGTTCTTTTATGCATAAAATAAAACATCACGATCGCTTTGTCACGATTCGCTCAATCCATGACCACGGAAGCCAATTTTTTGCGGCGATCGTGAGCGCCACGCCTCGGCCAACCGGGTAGCGAAATCGTGGCTTGGGAGTGGTAGCCGCATGGACAATCGTCGAGATGACTGCGTCGGGAGCAGGTGCCTTTTCGATGATCGCTTCTACGTGACGCATCAGTTGTTTCATTTGGGAAGCGTATGCAGAGGCTTCATCAAGCTGTTGGTCTTGCATACTTTTCTCCCAGATTGCTGTGCGAAAGGAGCCGGGCTCAACAAGGACGACTTGAACCTGAAAGGGGAGCATTTCAAGTCGAAGCGATTCACTGAAGCCTTCCACTGCATGCTTGGATGCGGCATACGGCGAGAGACCAGGGAATCCAAATCGCCCACTGATGCTACTTACGTTAATAATTCGTCCAGATTGTTGCTGCCGCATATGAGGCAAGACTGCCCGAGTGACATCGATCAGTCCGAACACATTTACATCAAACTGCTTGCGCCATTCCTCAGAAGAGACTTCCTCAGCAAAGCCACCCAACGCATAGCCGGCATTGTTCACCAACAGATCAATGCGCCCATGCTTTGCAATGATAGAGGAGATCGCATCCTGAATTTGTTCCGGAAGCGTAACATCAAGGGAAATGACTTCCAGATGCTCGGGATCTATATGCAAGCTTGCCAGTTTGTCAAGAGGGTCTCTTTTTGCTAGATCACGCATAGCAGCAATTACCTGAAAACCAGCCTTGACTAAAGCGACTGATGCGTGCTTACCAAAGCCACTTGAGGTACCAGTGACTAGTGCAATTGGTCTTTTTTGCATGAAATTCTCCTTTTATATGGTTGTAATGGTAGGATTTAACTGCAAAGTTCACAAATTTGTTCATAAATTTGTTAACAAAATCATAACAAATAGCCTTTGTATTAAGGAAAATTTATGTATACTTAAATGGTTACCACGCTTGGGTAGAAGTGTGCAATACTGCCCCTTACTTTCCTGTTTGTTTTTGGAATGGCTGCTAATACTTTTCCTGTTTGGGTATTATAGTTGTGGAAAGTATTGAATGCGATTTCTTTATTCAGATAGAAAAGTACGAAAACTTCTAGTTGTAGGCGTGGCTAGAACGTTACCAACACGAAGAAAGAGGGGTTCACTGGTATGAAGGGTTGGCAACAGTATTGGCGTCAGTTTTCCCTGTTTGCTCTGCTGGCGCTAGTGTTAACCGGGTGTGGCAAAGATGAGCTCTCAGCTCTCAAGCCCTCTGGTCCGGTAGCTGCTATGCAGTTTGACCTGATGAAGCTGTCCTCCGCTATCATGATCGGCGTCTTCATTGTCGTTATGGCGATCTTTACGTACGTCCTTATCCGTTATCGTAAGCGTCCCGGACAGCAAGGCATTCCTAAGCAGGTCGAAGGAAATCATGCACTTGAAATTCTTTGGACGGTCATTCCTTTCTTGCTCCTTATCATCATGGCGATTCCAACTGTTACTACCGGTTTCGCACTGCACAAGGAGTATCCAAAAGAGGAAGCAGTTCAAGTAAAGGTTACCGCTCACCAATTCTGGTGGGAATTCGAGTATCCTGATCTTGGCGTAGCAACTGCACAAGACTTGGTATTGCCAGTTGGCAAAAAGGTTCAATTCGTATTATCAGCGTCTGATGTTAAGCATGCATTCTGGATTCCTGCATTGGGCGGTAAAATCGATACGAACCCAGGGCAAGAAAACAAAATGTGGTTGCAAGCAGACAAAACAGGCATTTACTACGGTAAATGTGCGGAGCTCTGTGGAGCGTCCCACGCCTTGATGGACTTCAAGGTAGAAGTAAAAGAACAAGCAGATTTTGACACTTGGGTAGCTAACATGAAGGGCGTTCAGGCAAAAGAACCTGTAACGGCAACTTCTCCACTGGCTGCAGAAGGTCAACAAATCTTCGATAAGAGCTGTTTGGGATGTCACGCTGTGGCAGGTAAAGGCGGTAAGATGGGTCCAAACCTGACTAACTTTGCAGATCGCGAACGTGTAGCAGGTATCAAAGCACATACGCCTGAAAACATTGCAGAGTGGCTGAAAGACCCGCAAAAAATGAAGCCAGGCAACAAAATGCCTAACCTCAATCTCGAAGAAAACCAAGTGAAAGCGCTTGTAGAGTACATGGAGACATTGAGCGTAAGCGAGAAAAAGTAAAGTAAAGCCTCATAAAACTTATTGCATTGACAATCGTCATAGGCAGTGACGCTTAAAAAGGAGGTAAACCCGTGTCTGCACATGCTTCTCATGCACCAAATCGCTCGGGGCTGTGGGATTATCTTACGACAGTGGACCATAAGAAAATTGCGATCCTGTATCTGATTGCTGGTGGAATTTTCTTCTTGGCCGGTGGTTTGGAAGCCCTGCTGATTCGTTTGCAGTTGATGTACCCAGAGATTCAATTGGTTGGTGCCAAGACGTTTAACGAATTAATTACGATGCACGGCACCACGATGATTTTCTTGGCAGTAATGCCGATCATTTTTGCTTTGATGAACGCGATTGTTCCCCTTCAAATCGGTGCACGCGACGTAGCATTCCCGTTTGTTAACGCACTCGGATTCTGGCTATTCTTCTTCGGGGGAGTGCTACTGAACACAAGCTGGTTCTTGGGTGGCGCACCTGATGCTGGTTGGACATCGTATACAACTTTGGCTTTGAATCAATACAGTGGAATCGGCGTAGACTTCTACGTACTCGGTTTGCAAATTGCCGGTCTCGGAACGCTGATTGGTGGTATTAACTTCTTGGTTACGATCATCAACATGCGTGCTCCAGGTATGACATTCATGCGTATGCCAATGTTCACCTGGTCGTCCTTTATTACATCCGGTTTGATCCTCTTCGCATTCCCTGCGATTACGGTTGGTTTGGTTCTGTTGATGTTTGACCGTTTGTTCGGCGGAAACTTTTTCAACCCTGACGCAGGTGGTAACGTTGTTATCTGGGAGCACTTGTTCTGGATCTTCGGTCACCCCGAAGTATACATTTTGATTCTCCCAGCATTCGGTATCATTTCTGAAGTGGTTTCTACATTCTCAAGAAAGCGTCTGTTTGGTTACAGCTCCATGGTATTTGCAACTGCGCTGATCGGTTTCTTGGGCTTCATGGTGTGGGCTCACCACATGTTCACAACAGGTTTGGGTGCAATTGCCAACACACTGTTTGGACTTGCAACCATGTTGATTGCTGTTCCTACAGGTATCAAAATCTTTAACTGGCTGTTGACTATGTGGGGCGGTCAAATCCGCTTCCCTACCGCAAACCTGTTTGCAGTAGGCTTTATTCCAACATTTACAATTGGTGGTATGACAGGGGTTATGCTTGCGGTTCCGCCGGCTGACTACCAATACCATGACAGTTATTTCGTAGTTGCTCACTTCCACTACGTTATCGTAGGGGGTCTCGTATTCGGTCTCTTCGCTGGTCTTTACTACTGGTGGCCGAAAATGTTCGGTAAAATGCTGAACGAAACAATTGGTAAATGGAACTTCTGGACGTTCTTCATTGGTTTCCACCTTACCTTCTTCCCGCAACACTTCCTGGGTCTGATGGGGATGCCGCGTCGCGTCTTTACATACCTCAAAGATCAGAACCTGGATATGGGGAACTTTATCAGTACGATTGGTGCATTTGGTATGACGATCGGTACCATCCTATTCTTGATCAACGTAGTCGTTGCAGCGAAAAGCTCCAAACGCGCTCCTGCAGATCCATGGGATGGACGTTCTCTGGAGTGGTCCATTCCTTCGCCGCCACCAGAATACAACTTTGTTCAAACTCCTCTCGTTCGTGGTTTGGATGCGTTGTGGGTGGAGAAGATGGCTGGTAACAAAGGTATGACACCAGCAGAACCAATCGGTGACATTCACATGCCATCACCATCGTTCCTGCCATTCTTGATGTCTCTCGGTCTGTTCATTGCAGGTTATGGCTTTATCTACCACAACTACGTGGTAGTAGTTATTGGATTGCTCTTTACACTGGGTTGCATGTTTACCCGTTCTGTGAAAGACGATCCAGGTTATCACATTCATGAGGACGAACTCGAAGAGAAAGGGGTTAAGGCTTAATGGCTAACCATCATGCACATGCAGTATTGCCTGACGAACCGGAAAAAGCCACCCTTGAAGGCAAGAATAAAGTTCTTGGCTTCTGGCTCTTCCTCGGTGGGGAGACAGTTCTCTTCGGTTCCTTGTTTGCAACATTTATCGCTCTTCGTGATCAGGCAAATGGTGGACCAACATCCCAATCGTTGTTTGACATGAATCTCGTTGCCGTGGCAACACTTCTCTTGCTTACCAGCTCGATGACAAGTGTTATGGCTACGCTGGCTCTGCACAGGAAAGACCTGAAGAAGATTCAGCTTTGGCTGACCATCACTGTATTGCTCGGTCTCGGCTTCCTTGCTTTGGAGATTTACGAGTTTGTACACTATGTGAATGAAGGACTGAAAATGTCAACGAGTGCATTCTCATCTGCCTTCTACACATTGGTTGGATTCCACGGAGCTCACGTAGCGTTCGGGATTAGCTGGATCATCCTTTTGCAAGTATCTGCGACGAAAAAGGGCCTGACGGTAGTAACTGCACCGAAGTTCTATCTGGCATGTCTGTACTGGCACTTTATCGACGTTGTATGGGTATTCATCTTTACCGTGGTATATCTCATGGGTATGATCGGTGGAAAGGTGGGATAATCTATGGGAGCACAAGCTCATAATGAAGAGGTACGCAAGCCGAAAGTCAAACACGAGGGTCCGAAAAGACACCTAGTTGCTTTCATCGGATCTCTTGTATTGACTGCACTGGCATTCATTGCAGTGGCGTATGAAGCAATTCCATCAGGTTTTACCGTACCATTCATCGTTGCTTTGGCCTTCGTTCAAGCGTTCTTCCAGCTGTATGTCTGGATGCACATGGATCAAAAAGGTCATGAGTTTGCACGTATCAGTATTTTTGCAGGGTTATTCGTAATCCTGTTGGCAATTTTCGTCTTTATTTTCTGGGTTTGGGTCTAGGAAGTGGAGCGAATAGAAGAGGACAGACATTGGGTCTGTCCTCTTTTTTTGCGTTTTAAAGAGCTGTAGTGGAGGGGAAGAAGCGAATTTCCAGTCTACGCTTCGGAAAAAATGGCGGGAGCGCTTCAAACGTAGAAGTCTCAATGAGGTAGTCCATAAGTGAAGCTGAGATTCCCCGCCATTTTTTCCGGAGCTAGGTCGGGCTCCAGAGGCGTTTGACTGGAAATTCGCTTCTTCCCACGTGGCTTTTATTAAGCACGGAAAAAGTTAATTCAAGGAAGTCTCACTGAAAAACCCCGAACAAGTGCGAAGTGAGGATACAGGCGACTGGAAAACATGTGGCAGGGCTTTCCCCGAGCAACAAAAGCTGGAAGACCGCCATCAAAGCATATTCTGTCAGCCTTTTCCCAGTCATAAAGATGAAGAGAAGGGAGGATACAAACCGGCAGAGTTTTCTTGCTTTTTGAAAAATACTTGCACCTGTCACAAAGGCTTTATATAATAAAAATATTAACATGCGTTAAAATAACGTTATATGAATTAGGCGTCACACATTACAACTATAATCTGAGGAAAGCAGGGATCATGATGGTGAAATTGGTAGCAATTTATCGCAAGCCCGAAGATATCGATGCTTTTGACAAGCATTATTTCGAGGTACATGGCCCATTGGCAGAGAAAATGCCTGGCTTAATCAAAATGGAAGTGAGCAAAATTTACGGAACACCAATGGGAGAATCCGACCTGCATCTGATGGCAGAAATGTACTTTGAATCAAAAGAAGCTTTGATGGAAGCGTTGTCATCCCCAGAAGGTCGTGCAGCAGGAAAAGACCTCCGTGGTTTCGCTGGACCAATTGTGTCCATGCATTTTGCAGAAGTAGTTTAATCATGACTACGAAAAGATTGATAGACGAACAAGCGCTTCATCAGAAGCATTACGCAGAGATTTGTGAGAAGCTAAAGCAAGATCCATTTGCACAATTTTTGGGCATCAAGCTGATTGAGCTGGGAGAAGGAACGGCGACTGCGGAAGTCACAGTTGCCGAGCATATGCTGAATGCGCACGGCACCGCTCATGGCGCAATCATCTTCTCCCTGGCAGACTTTGTTTTTGCAGCGGCCTGTAATTCCTATGGCAAAACGTCTGTAGCACTGTCGATGAACATCGGATTTTTGGCTGCTGCCATGAAAGGGAATCGCTTGGTGGCAACCGCGACCGAAGAGAAGAAAAACAATCGCACAGCCTGGTACCGCATCCGCGTAGAAACCGAGCATGGCTTGGTAGCGACACTGGATGCACTGGCTTACCGGAAAAGTGATTACTTCGTCGAAATCGACGAAAACGAATAACTGACAGCGAAAATAAAACGGAGAAAGGATGCCAAAAGCCATGTGCTTAGGCTCCTTTCACTGTTTCAAGACGATACGAGAAAGGGGGCAAAGATGTCAGTGGAGATCCGTAATCGATTCAACCACTACCTGGGCATAGAAGTTGTGCACCGAGATGAACAGGGCTGTAAGGTAGCACTGAAAATTCGCCCCGAGCTGTTCAATAGCATCGAAGGTGTCGTACACGGAGGCGTTACGGCGACATTAGCCGATGTGGCAATGGGGCATGGGGCAGCACCTCATGTGGATGGTGTACAGCAATGTGTGACGGTGGAGAGCAAGATTCAATACCTGCATCCGGCTCGCGGTGAGGTACTCGAGGCACAATCTCATGTATTGAAACAAGGAAAAAGCTTGATCGTGATGGAAGCACGCGTGACTTGTGATGGCAAGCTTGTGGCTTTTGCTACCGGCACGTATGCGCGGGTTAACCCGCCTGCACAAGGAGGACGTTGATGATGGAAGAGAGCGTTCGCTTTGAACGTGAAGGACATATAGGACTGATTACGCTAAATCGCCCAGATGAGCTGAATGCGCTGAACTACGATACATTGGAGCGTCTGGGGAACTTGATTGAGCAGGTGCGTTTGGATGCAAAAGAGATTCGCGTTGTCATCGTGAAGGCAGAAGGGCGAGCGTTTAGTGCAGGGGCAGATTTGAAGGAGCGCCGCACACTGACGGAACAGCAGGTACGCCGCAATGTTCGCAAAATCCGCGATGTATTTACTGCGTTGGAGAGGCTTCCGCAGCCGACCATTGCTATGATCAACGGATTTGCTTTTGGCGGGGGCTTTGAGCTGGCACTGGCTTGTGATTTCCGCTATGCCGTCACAGACGCCAAAATGGGTCTGACAGAGGTGAGCTTGGGCATCATTCCTGGTGCGGGTGGTACGCAGCGGTTGTCTCGCTTGATCGGCCCCTCCAAGGCAAAGGAGCTGATCCTGACTGCACGACGCATCCAAGCGCAGGAAGCGTATCAAATCGGTTTTGTAAATACTGTTGCAAAAGATACGGAGGAGCTGCGTGAGCTGGCAATGGGGCTGGCGAACGAGATTTTGGCAAATGCTCCGCTGGCGGTTTATCAGGCAAAATCAGCCATTGATCGTGGAAGCAGTGTCGATTTGCAGACAGGTCTAGATATCGAAACCATGTGTTATGAAGTGATTATTCCCACGACAGATCGTCTGGAAGCATTGGAAGCCTTTCGCGAAAAGCGAAAACCAGTTTTTAAGGGCGAGTAACATTTTCAAACAAGTACTCCTACCGAGTCATAACGCAAGGGAATGAGGGAAGCGACATGATCTTTAATACAGAAATGGAAACGCTACCAAGAGAGAAAATGACGGAACTACAACTGGCACGCTTGAAAGAAACGGTCAAACGCGTATACGAGCGCGTCCCTTTCCACACAAAAACATTCAATGAGGCTGGTGTGAAACCAGAAGATATTCAATCGATCGAAGACATACAGAAGATTCCATTTATGAAAAAGACAGATTTGCGAGAAAATTATCCGTTCAACCTGTTTGCAGTCGAAATGAAGGAAGTAGCACGCATTCACGGTTCATCCGGGACAAAAGGAAAACCGACTGTTGTCGGCTACACCAAAAAAGATCTGGAGAATTGGGCGGAGATCGTGGCGCGCGCCATTTGCTGTGCGGGCGGAGAGCCAGGAGACATTTTCCATAACGCGTATGGCTACGGCCTTTTTACAGGTGGTTTGGGTTTGCACAACGGCATCGAGCACATGGGCGCAGTCGCGGTGCCAGTATCCGGTGGCAACACCTCCCGTCAAATTACGTTGATCGAGGACTTCAAGCCACGTGGCATTGCAGCAACGCCATCCTATGTCCTCAACATCGTGGAAGAGATGAAAAAGCAAGGAATCGATCCACGTGAGACGAGTGTCAAATACGGGATTTTTGGTGCAGAGCCGTGGTCGGAAGAAATGCGCGTACAGCTGGAGCAAGAGCTCGACATTAAAGCGGTGGACATTTACGGGCTGAGCGAAGTGATGGGGCCAGGCGTTTCCATTGAATGTCATGAAGTGCAGGATGGCCTGCATATCGCAGAAGACCATTTCTACGCAGAAATTATCGATCCGAGTACTGGAGAAGTGCTCCCATATGGACAAGAAGGCGAGCTCGTATTCACGTCGCTGACGAAAGAAGCATTCCCTGTTGTGCGCTACCGCACCGGTGATATCGCTTCCCTCAATCCTGAGCCCTGTAAGTGCGGACGGACAACCATGCGGATGTCGCGCATCAAAGGGCGTGTAGATGACATGCTCATTATTCGCGGGGTCAATGTATTTCCGACAGAGATCGAATCCGTTTTGCTTACGTTCAACCAATTGGCTCCACACTATCAGGTCGTCATTGAACGTGACGGTGCCCTCGACCGATTTGAGGTGCACTGCGAGCTGACACCAGCATATGCAAATGAGATCAGTGGAAATGACAGCTCTGCTCTCTCGCCATTGGTGAAAGAAATTTGCCATCACATCAAAAATACGTTGGGCGTGTCTGTGGTACTGCGAGTGCAACCACCGAATTCCTTGAAGCGTAGCGAAGGAAAAGCGATTCGTGTCGTGGATAACCGGAACAAATCACAGGCAGCTATTTAAACCAGCTCCTGTAAAAAAAGGGTGTGACAGTTCATGGCCTATGAATATATTAGCGTAGCCAGTGAAGATGGTGTCGGTATCATTACGCTGAATCGACCGAAGATTCTAAACGCACTGAATTTGCAGCTCGTAGACGAATTGGTTGAACAGCTGGAGCAAATGGACCGCGACCCGGATATTCGGGTGATCATCCTGACTGGCAATGCGAGGGCGTTCGCAGCGGGTGCCGACATTAATGAAATGGCGGAAGCATCAGCCATCGACATCATGAAGCGCAATCAGTTCGCGGTTTGGGATCGCATTTCACTCATCTCCAAGCCGATTATTGGTGCTATCAGCGGCTTTGTGCTCGGTGGTGGCTGTGAATTAATGATGAACTGCGATATTGTGATCGCTTCGGAAACAGCCGTCATTGGTCAACCGGAAATCAAGCTTGGAGTCATGCCTGGGGCTGGTGGTACACAGCGTCTGACACGTGTGGTAGGTGAGAGAAAAGCATTGGAGATGTTGCTCACAGGTGAACCGATTTCGGCCAAAGAAGCGTTGAAATACGGACTGGTCAATCGGGTAGTGCCAGTGGAGGCGTACTATCAGGAAGCGCTCAAGCTGGCGAAGCAAATTGCCCAGCAGCCGCCGCTCGCGGTACAGGTCATCAAAAAAGCCGTGTACAAAGCTGGTGATCTTCCCCTTCAGGAGGGAATGGATTACGAGCGAAACAGTTTTTATCTTCTTTTGGCAAGCGAAGATCGAAAAGAAGGCATGCAAGCTTTTCTGGAGAAGCGCAAACCCCGTTTTACGGGAAATTAGGAGGCGGCCATGTACGAAACGATTCTTTATGAAGTGTCAGAAGGCGTAGCAGTAGTGACCTTGAACCGTCCGGACAAATTCAATGCGTTCACAGCCGTCATGAACAAGGAAATCACCGATGCATTGAAGCAAGCGCAGAAGGATGCGGATGTGCGCTGCATCGTTCTTACCGGAGCAGGGCGGGCGTTCAATGCGGGTCAGGATCTCAGTGACGTTTCTGGAGGAGGAGATGTGGATTACGGTGGTTTCTTGCGGGATCGCTATAATCCAATGATCCTTCAATTTCAAAAAACAGAGAAGCCGATCATTGCAGCAGTAAACGGTGTAGCAGCAGGTGCAGGCATGAGTGTTGCGCTAGCGTGCGATATTCGCCTGGCTTCGGAAAAGGCATCCTTCGTCAATGCTTTCGTCAACATCGGGCTCGTTCCAGATTCGGGAGGCTGCTACTTCCTGCCGCGTATCGTCGGGATCGGCAAGGCGTTGGAGCTGGCGATGACAGGGGAAAAGGTATCTGCTGAGGAAGCACTGCGAATTGGATTGGCCAATCAGGTGTACCCTGCCGAGAGCTTCATGGAGGATGCGTTGGCGTATGCGCGTAAGCTGGCGTCATTGCCGACGAAGGGGATTGGTTTAATGAAGCGCACGATGTACAAAGGGCTTGAGATGGGGTTGGAAGAGACCTTGGAATATGAAGCTTTTGCACAAGAGGCGGCTGGCAGCACAGCGGATCATAAGGAAGGGGTCACCGCTTTTATGGAAAAGCGTGCGCCTCTTTTTACAGGCCGTTAGAGGCGAAGGGAGGCAAGCCCAAGTGAGTATAAAAACAGTAGGCGTCATCGGGGCGGGAACGATGGGAGCGGGGATCGCTCTCGTCTGTGCTCGTAAAGGACATCAGGTCATGCTGCTGGATGCAAATCAGGCGGTGCTGGACAAAGCGCTTGTCTATTTGGAATCGATCCTGACAAAAGACGTGGAGAAAAACAAAATCAGTGAACAAGAAATGACAGAGACGCTAGAGCTGGTCCATCTCGTATCGGAAATAGAGCAGTTGGCAGACTGCGATATCGTCATCGAAGCAGTGCCAGAGCGTCTTGATTTGAAAAAAAGCATTTTCAGTCAGCTTTGTGGGATTTGTAGAGAGGATGCCCTTTTACTAACGAATACTTCCTCCATCTCGATTACGGAGATTGCAGGAGGGCTTTCGCATCCAGAGCGCATTCTCGGATTTCATTTTTTCAATCCGGCACCCGTCATGCCCTTGGTTGAGGTTATTCGCGGGAAAAAATCGAGCGAGGAAAATGTGGAGGTGGCGTATCGATTTGCGCAAGAGTTGGGCAAGGTGCCTGTTTTGGTAACGGACACTCCTGGCTTTATCGTCAATCGAATCGCACGACCTTACTATAATGAAGCATTGCGCATCCTGGGCGATCATGTGGCAGGTGTGGAGCAGATTGACCGCATCATGAAGCTGGCTGGCGGATTCAAAATGGGACCGTTTGAGCTGCAAGACATGATCGGCATCGACATCAATTTTGCCACCACCAAATCGGTCTATACCGACTTCTTCCATGAAGGACGATTTAAGCCTAGCCGGATTCAGCAACAAATGGTTCAATCCGGCAGCTTGGGCAGAAAGACGGGGGAAGGCTTCTATGACTACAACAAATAAGGCTGTATTGCTTGTGGGCACAAGCCCGCTGTACGCAGAGTTGAATCATTTGATGGTTGAAAGAGGCTACCAGGTGCTTACGCTTGCAGAAGCGATGGTTGAACCTGAGCTGATTGAATTGGCTGTGGAAGTAAATAGCGTCGATTTGCAGGCGAAAAAGAGGCAGGTACGAGAGCTGGATGACCTATTGCCACCAAACGTACCGATCATCACGACTTCGCTCGCGATTACAGCGACGGAGGTAGCGTCATGGACACAGCATCCTGAACGTGTTTGCGGATTTGGAACGCTCGTGCCCTTGGTTGAACGGGAGCTGATTGAGATTGCCCCTGCCCTGCAAACGGAGCTGGAAACGATTCAAGCAACAGAAGGCTTCTTTCAATCACTCGGGAAAGAGACGGAGACCGTAAACGATGAGGTAGGTCTCGTGTTCCCACGCATTTTAACACTCATTATCAACGAGGCTACCTTTACGCTGATGGAAAAAGCAGCAACCGCTACCGATATCGATATCGCGATGAAAAAAGGCACCAACTACCCATACGGCCCTCTTGAATGGGCAGATCGTATCGGGTTGGATGAGATTTTTGCGATATCGAGAGGCTTGCAGCGCGACATGGCCGAGGAGCGTTATCGCACAGCGCCGCTATTACGCAAGCTGGTGCTGGCTGGGCGTGTCGGTGTACGCAGTGGGCAAGGCTTTTACACGTACGAAGATAAAGTGGGTGTAGAGGCATGAGGTTGACTAACAAGGAGGTGTACGTAGCAGCAGCAGTACGTACACCAATCGGCAAGCTGGGCGGAAGCCTGAAGAACACCCCCATCGACGACCTGACAGCTATTGTCTTGAATGGAGCGCTTGCGAAGGCAGGACAATCCGGTGAGATTGTTGATGGGGTCATCATGGGAAACGTCATATCGGCCGGGCCGTTTATTAACATTGCACGCGTTGGTTTGTTGAAAGCAGGGCTTCCTGACACCATACCTGGACTGACTGTGAATCGGGTGTGTGCATCCGGGCTAGAGGCAGTCAATTTGGCTGCGCAGTCCATCCAGGCAGGACATAGTCAGGTCATGCTGGCAGGCGGTGTAGAGAATTTGACTCGTTCACCGTACATCATGGAAAAATTCGAGCAGCCGTATCAACGTGGGGGACAGATGCTGATCGAGTCTTTTGGCGGACCGCGTTCTGCTCCTGTCTCGCTTTATGGCGATCTGACCATGGGAGATACAGCGGAAAACGTGGCGGAGCAATTCGGCATCAGTCGCGAGGATCAGGATCGGTTTGCAGCAGAGAGCCAGTCTCGGGCTATCAATGCTATCGATGCAGGTCTGTTCCGCGACGAGATCATTCCCATCACGTTAAAAGGGAAAAAAGGGGAAGAAACGCTGTTTGATACGGATGAATTCCCAAGAAGGGATTCTAGTGTGGAGTCATTGTCCAAGTTGCGACCTGCCTTCCGAAAAGATGGTAGCGTCACGGCAGGCAACTCCTCCGGTATCAACGATGGGGCAGCGACCTTGCTTTTGATGAATGAAGAAATGCTGCAACAGACAGGCGTCGCGCCTTTAGGACGCATTGTTCATTTTGTCAGTGCTGGTGTTGATCCGCGCATTATGGGCATTGGGCCGGTCGCTGCGATTCGTAAGCTGCTCGCAGAAACGAACATGACTGTAGATCAAATTGATCTATTTGAGTTAAATGAAGCTTTTGCTTCTCAGTCACTCGCCTGCATGCGCGAGCTGGGACTGGACCCTTTGAAAACGAATGTAAACGGTGGAGCAATCGCGTTGGGTCATCCACTTGGAATGAGCGGTGCCCGACTGGCAGGTACGATTCTTTTCGAGCTGAGACGTCGCCAAAAGAAATACGGAATCGTTTCGTTGTGCATAGGCGGCGGTCAAGGATTGGCCACGTTAGTAGAAGCGCTATAGAAAAAAAGCCTTAGTGTATGGGAGGAGTGGAAGAATGAGTACACCTGTCATCATAGATGCTGTGCGCACGCCAATCGGCCGTATTGGTGGTGCGTTGAAGGATGTGCGCCCGGATGATCTGGGCGCATTGGTGATTCAAAAGCTGCTGGAACGCAACTCTATCGATCCGAAGACGATTGATGATGTCATCATGGGGTGTGCCAATCAGGCTGGGGAGGACAACCGCAATGTCGCGCGTATGTCACTTCTGTTGGCGGGACTACCTGTCGAGGTGCCGGGAGTGACAGTGAACCGTCTGTGCGGCTCAGGTCTGGAGGCTGTGAACCAAAGCGCGAATGCAATCAAAGCCGGAGCAGGTCATGTCTATATCGCGGGCGGGACAGAGAGCATGACACGCTCTCCGCTGGTGATGATGAAGCCTGGCACGGCTTTTCAGCGCGGCAATCAGCAGTTGGTCGATACGACGTTGGGCTGGCGATTGGTTAACGAAAAAATGAAAGAGATGTATCCGCCGATCAGCTTGGGGGAAACAGCGGAGAAGGTAGCGGAGCAATACGGCATTAGCCGTGAAGCACAGGATGAGTTTGCCTTGCGAAGTCAGCAAAATTACGCACGTGCCTTAGCAGAAGGAAAGTGGGATGCCGAGATCGTTCCCGTAGAACTGATAGGTCGCAAAGGCGAGGTTACGCTGTTTGAACACGATGAGCATGCACGTCCAGAGACGACCATCGAACAGCTCCAAAAGCTGAAACCAGCATTCCAAGCAGATGGCAGTGTCACAGCAGGCAACTCCAGCGGTCTAAACGATGGAGCCTGCGCTATGCTCATCATGGAACAGGAAGCGTCTCTTGCAGCCGGCTTGAAGCCTCGTGCAAGAATCGTTGCATCCGCAGTCGCAGGTGTCGATCCATCCGTGATGGGAATTGGGCCTGTACCTGCTACGCGAAAAGTACTGAAACAGGCAGGCTTGTCGCTTGCGCAGATTGATCTATTCGAATTCAACGAGGCTTTTGCGGCGCAGGCAGTGGCGAGCGTACGTGAGCTGGGCGTCAATCCTGATCTGGTCAACGTAAATGGCGGAGCGATTGCTTTGGGCCATCCGCTCGGGTGTAGCGGAGCGCGCATCCTTACTACTCTTCTGTATGAAATGGAGCGTCGTGATGCCCGTTACGGTTTGGCTGCGATGTGCATTGGAGTTGGACAAGGAATTGCGACGATTATCGAGCGTGTGTAGCTTGGGCAGATAGGGAGGCAGGTACTCTTGATAGATAGACTGCAGCCGGGGACGACGGAAGAATTTACTGTGACAGTGACAAAGGACATGCTGCCTGTTTTTGAGGGTCAAGTTGTGCATCCCGTGATGTCGACAGTCAGCATGATTTATTACATGGAATGGGCGGGAAGACGCGTCATTTTACCGTATCTGGAAGCCGATGAAGAGGGCTCGGGATTTGCTGTAGACATCAAGCACGTCGGCCCAGCAGTGATTTGTCAGGAGGTCACGTTCCGAGCTACCTGTGTGCAGGTTACCGAAAAACGCGTAGTGTGCGAAGTTACGGCGGACACTACGCGTAATCGTGTAGGGCTCGGGACGTTCGTCCAAGCCATCTTTAAAAAGGACGAGATCAAGCGTCGTTTTGAGGCCTTGCAAGCAGAGATCATTCAGGAAGTAAATGGGAATAAATAAATATGACAGAATAAATTGACTCTTTTAAAATGTTTTACTATAATTACGTTTAAATTACGTTATACGATTTTATCGTCATATACTCTCGATCGATTCACGCACTTCCTACAGAATATGGTACAATTTCACACAGCATATAGGTATGAATCGATTTGGGGGTAGAAGAAACGTGAAGCCACAATCCATGCTTTTTACAATTTACGGGGAATACGTCCGCCATTATGGAAGCGAAATCTGGATTGGTAGTCTGACCAAGCTGATGGGGGAATTCGGACTGTCGGAGCCGGCTGTTCGTGCAGCAATCTCTCGGATGCTTCGCCAAGGCTGGCTGGAATCGCGAAAAGTAGGGAACCGCAGCTTCTACTCGGTATCCGAGCGTGGCAAAAAGCGGCTGGAAGAAGCAGCGGCACGTATTTATAAGGTCGAGACAGATGTGTGGGACGGCATGTGGTGCATTGCCAGCTACAACATCCCAGAGGAGCGTCGAGCGCTGCGGGATCAACTGCGCAAGGAGCTGGGCTGGATGGGCTTCGGGATGCTGACGACCAGCACATGGATCAGCCCGAATAACCTCAGTGATCGCGTGAAGGACCTGACGGAAGCACACGAGATTACGGAGTATGTCGAGATTTTTACATCAGAGCATATGGGCTGGAGCAATCCGAAGCAACTCGTGCAGAAATGCTGGGATATCGATGAAATCAATGAAAAATACAAGGCCTTCATCGATGCCTACCGAGGAGAATACGAGCAGCTTTCAGCAAAACTCAGCAATGGGGAAGAGGTTCCAGACAGCCATTGCTTCGTGGAGAAGACAAAGCTCGTCCACCAATACCGCAAGTTCTTGTTCATCGATCCTGATTTGCCGCAGGAATTGTTGCCAGAGCTGTGGTTGGGCAAAGAGGCGGATCAGTTGTTCCAAAATTACTACCAGTTATTGAATCCAGGGGCAGTACGATTCTTCGAGACCGTGTATGAAGCTGCGCCATCCGCATAGGCGATAGCTGCGAAGGAAAGGCCCTAGCACGTCTAGGGTCTTTTTCATTCAATTATTTTTCCATTATTTAAAATGTAAGCGTTTTACTTGGGTGTAATTTGGTGGACGCGAAACAAGGGGGTACAGCACGAATATGACGGAATTGCTACAGTACGTTGCAAACGGCCTCGTCAGTGGCGGGATTTACGCGATCGTAGCGGTTGGTTTCATCACGATTTACAACGTAAGCAAGGTGATTAATCTGGCGCAGGGTGAATTTTTGATGCTGGGCGGAATGGTCACGGTTGCCTTGATTGGCATGAATCTTCCATATGGGTTGGCGGCATTGCTCGCGATCCTCCTGGTCACCTTGATCGGTGTTTTGATGCAGAAATATGTAATCGCTTACGTCAAAAAGGCTAATCCAATTAGTTTGATTATTTTGACGATAGGAATCTCGACACTCATTCGCGGCATTGCCAGCTTTATTTGGGGAAAAGATGCGTTTGCACTCGAACCGATTACGAGCAATGAGCCGATCTCGATTGGCGGCGTGATGATCGCACAACAAAGTATCTGGATTTTGGCTGCTGTTCTTATCATTCTTTTTCTACTTTGGTACTTGATGGACAAGACGATTCTCGGTAAAAAAATTAACGCCTGTTCGGTCAACCCGATGGCAGCTCGCCTGATGGGGATTAGCCCGACAAAGATGAGTATGCTGGCCTTTGCCATCAGTGGAGCGACAGGAGCGATTGCAGGAATCGTGATCGCACCGCTTTCCGTAACCTCCTACGATATAGGCGTGCTGCTCGGAATCAAAGGCTTTTCCGCAGCCATTCTTGGCGGACTGGGAAATCCATTGGGAGCAGCCGTAGCCGCCTTTTTACTCGGGATCGTCGAGTCGCTTGGAGCTGGTTACATCAGCTCGGGTATGAAGGACGCGATCGCCTTTCTGGTGTTGATCGGCATGCTGTTGATTAAGCCATCCGGCATCTTTGGAGAACGCAGCGTTGGAAAAGGAGGGCTATGATGAAGCAAATCATCGATAAGTGGGGCAAAAGCATAGGAATCTACCTGTTTTTGATGATTCTTTTCCCATTCGTTATGCCAGATGAATACTATCGATCTGTCGGAATTATTATCGGTCTTCAAGCAATCGTAACCATCGGGCTATGCCTCGTGATGGGGCTGGCTGGACAAATTTCGCTGGGGCAAGCCTCGTTTTGGGGGATAGGTGCCTATACCTCGGCTGTATTGACGACGAAGTACGGTCTGCCGCCATTTGTCGGACTCATCGCCGCTGCGGTTGTTCCGGGGTTATTCGCCTTTATCCTCGGGCGGGCGATAGCGGGGCTGCAAGGCTACTACCTCGCGATGGCAACGCTCGCATTTGGCTACATCGTCCAGATCGGGATTACGGAATGGGAGTCGGTCACGGGGGGAGCAAACGGGATGATCAGTATTCCCCAGATGACTTTCTTTGGTGGAAGCGAGCTATCCATGTACTTTCTGATTTGGGGAGTCGTCACCTGTGTGCTGCTCTTCTCGCTCAACCTATTGAATTCACGCGTCGGCCGAGCGTTTCGGGCAATTCACAAAAGTGAGATTGCCGCGACCTCGATGGGAATTGATGTCCGCAAGTTCAAGCTGAATGCCTTTGTAGTAAGCGGCATGTTCGCTGGTATTTCCGGTGGCTTATACGCCCATTACATGGGAATTCTCGATCCGCAGCCGTTCGGACTGCACGAGTCGATCAAGTTTCTCACGATGGTCGTCATCGGCGGGATGACAAGCATCTGGGGCGCTTTGATCGGGACGATCCTGATTGGCTTTATCAGTGAAGGGCTGATCCTCTTGAGTGAAGTGGTGCCGGGCTTGCAGGGGGATGTGGACACGATTGTATTCGGTGCGATTCTCGTGCTGTTCATCATGTTCATGCCAGAAGGATTGGTTCCGCGCATCCGGTCTGCTTTCGAAAAAGGGCAGGCGAAAAAGGCGAAGGCCATGGCTGACGAAGCACAGCGAAAGCAGCAGGTGGAAAGGAAGGCTGCAACATGACAACACTTTTGGATGTGCAAAAGCTCTCTCGTGATTTTGGCGGCGTACGGGCAGTGAATCAAGTAGATTTTCAGGTGCGGGAAGGAGAGATTCTCGCGCTGATCGGTCCGAACGGCGCTGGGAAAAGCACCGTGCTCAACATGGTGTCGGGTGTGATCCCGCCTTCAGAAGGAGAGATTCGCTTCAGCAGCCAGCCGTTGACAAGTGTGCAAGGCTATGAATATGCCGGATTGGGCATCACGCGAACCTTTCAAAACCTCCAGACCTTTGACGATATGACCGTCTTGGAAAACGTGATGGTCGGCATGCATACGAAGACAAGCGCGAGTCTCTTTTCCTGCGGCATGAATCTGGCAAAGTCTCGTATGGAAGAGAAGCATATGCAGGAGCAAGCACAGACATGGATAGAGAATGTAGGACTGGCAGAGGAAGCGTCCTCGCTGGCTGGGAGCTTGCCATACGGGAAGCTGCGGCTGATGGAGATTGCCCGCGCAATGATAGCCCAGCCGCGGCTACTCTTGTTGGATGAGCCTGCTGCGGGTCTGAATCATACTGAGACGGCGGAGATGAGCCGCATGTTTTGCGAGATTCGCGACAACGGAACGGCTATTTTGCTAGTGGAGCATGACATGGATATGATCATGACGATTGCAGACCGCATCGTTGTATTGGATCAAGGATCAAAAATCGCAGAAGGAACCCCGCGTGAGATTCAGGAGAACCCGCGAGTAATTGCGGCGTATCTGGGTGCAGAATGAAGCGCGAAAGAGGTGGACAAACATGGGGAAGGCAGTCCTTACAGTAGACAACATCACGGCTCGCTACGGACCGGTGGAAGTGTTGCACGGCATTACTCTGCAAGTGAACGAAGGCGAGATCGTCTCTCTGTTAGGTGCAAATGGGGCAGGCAAAACAACGCTCTTGAACTGTATTTGCGGTCTGCACGGAGACAAGGAAGGCAAGATTTGGTTTCGTGACGCGGACATTACGCGGGTTCCTGCGGAGCTGGTAGTACCGCGTGGCATGGCGCATGTACCGGAGCGCAGACAAATTTTTTCGACGCTGACTGTAGAGGACAATTTGTGGCTGGGTGCTTCGCATCGGATGCCCAAGACGAGCAAAAAGGAAATTGCCAAAGAAATGGAGACGGTGTACGAGCGTTTTCCCATTTTGGCAGAGCGGAAGTGGCAGCTCGGGGGAACGCTTTCCGGGGGGCAACAGCAGATGCTCGCAATAGGCAGGGCGCTCTTGTCTCGACCGCAGCTTCTTTTGTTGGACGAGCCTTCGCTAGGATTGGCTCCACTGATTGCCAAAGAAATCCTGACGATTGTGCAGGAGATTCGCTCGGAGTGGGGCACCACGGTGCTGTTGGTTGAGCAAAATGCTCGCGCAGCGCTCGCGATTTCCGATCGGGCATACGTACTGAGTACAGGAACCGTCATGCTGGAAGGAAAGGCAGACGAGATTAGCAATGACCCGCGTGTGCAATCTGCTTATTTGGGGAGCTCCCACGAGGCAGTGTAGCCAATAGCAGTTTGACTAAGATAGACACATACATTTGAGGGGGTACACCCATGAAAAAACGAACATTCAAAAAATGGCTATTTCCAGCAGCAGTCGCTTCGCTCGTTTTCTTGAGTGCCTGTGGAGGCGGCGCAACGCCAGCAGCAGAGTCAGGTACTGGTGGCGCCAGCAAGGACCCGATCAAGGTCGGCGCTATTTTCTCGCTGACTGGTCCGAACAGTCCCCTCGGCGTACCGGAGAAGCAAGCGGTAGAGCTGTTGGTAAAAGAAATCAACGGTGCTGGCGGAGTAGATGGTCGACCGTTGGAAGTCATTTTTGAAGACGACAAGTCTGACAATACGGAAGCGGTAAAAGCAATCAAAAAGCTCGCTTCGAAAGAAAAGGTCGTAGCTGTACTCGGCTCCTCAGGCAGTGGTCCGTCTCTCGGGATGGCTGAATATGCCGCAGCAGAAAAGCTCCCGCTGATTTCGATGGCAGCCGCAGATCAAATCACCAATCCAGTTCGTGCAGGCATCTACAAAACGCCGCACACGGACGTACACGGAACGAAGCGCATCTTCAAATATTTGAAGGAAAAAGGCATTACGAAAATTGCTACGCTCAATGACAGCAATCCATACGGAAGTGGCTGGACCACGCAATTGCAAAAATATGCGCCCGAATACGGCATCACGATTGTAGCCGAGGAAAAGTATGGCACAAAAGATCCGTCCATGAGCTCCCAATTGACCAAGATCAAAGGGACTGATGCGCAGGCACTGATTGTGGCTGGTACGAATCCAGGACCCGCTACGATTGTGAAGGAAGCCAAGCAACTGAACCTCACTATTCCGATCATTAGCAGCCATGGCTCTGCGAATAGTAAATTCCTCGAACTGATTGGAGACGCAGGTGAGGGTGTCCTGATGGTAGCTGGAAAACTGCTCATCCCTGAACAAGTAGCTGCAGACGATCCGCAATCTGCCATCATCAAAAAATTCGTGGATGGCTATCAAGCTGCCTATAATACACAGCCAGACGGCTTCGCGGGATACGGATACGACGGCTTGAATTTGCTCGTGGAAGGCTTGAAGCAAGCAGGCGGCGACACCTCCAAACTGGGCGAAGTATTGGAAAAGGCGAAATACGTAGGGGTAACCGGAGAATTCAAGTTCACGGCTGATGATCATAACGGTCTGACAGAAGACAGCATGATCATGGTTGAAGTGAAGGATGGAAAATTCCAGCTCGTTAAATAAGTGAAAGAAGTCAGTTCCCTCCGCGTCGTGAAGAAGAATGCGGGGGGAATCGTTGTTTTCATTATAAGGGTAGGAGGATCATGCATGTCTCAATTGCTGAATAGCGTCTTAACGGTCGCACCGATTTTACAAAAGGCATTTTTGTCTGAATGTATGGTAGGAGTCACCGACAAAGAGAAGTTTCTCGCCTATTATCCGGCACAGGGCTTGAACCTGGGGATTCAAGTAGGAGACGAATTACGCCCGGGGAGTATCAATGCGACGGCGGTAAAAGAGGGCAAGCGTGTCGTGAAGAAAATTTCTAAAGAGCTCTATGGCATTCCTTATATCGCAGTCGGTTATCCGCTTGTCGAAAACGGGCGAGTAGTTGGTTGCTTGGCGACAGGCGTGACGACCGATCAAGAGGATCGCTTGCACGGTTTGGCTCAAAACTTGACGGACGCGCTGGAAAATATCGCACAGCACACAGAAAGTCTGGCAAAGGACGCAGACAATTTGGCACAGGCAAGCCACACGCTGAGTGATGCAGCTGGTCAATTAGGGCTGAAAATTGCAGAAACGACCCAAATCAACGAATTGATCCGCAATATCTCGACGCGCTCCAATGTACTCGGCTTGAATGCCGTCCTCGAAGCGGCACGTGCAGGTTCTGCTGGTCGAGGCTTTTCCGTGGTCGCAGAGGAAATCCGTCAGCTTTCCCAGACGACGGCTACTTCAGCTAAGGGCATTTTCAATCTATTAGATGAAATGAATGCACTCGTTGGGACGGTCACTGGCGAAATGGAGAAGACGATGAATCACAGCGTACAGCAGTCAACGCGAATACAGGAGCTGGATGCAGTCATGCAAGAGCTGCGGCATATGGCCGAGCAATTGAAAAAGGCAGCAGAAATAACTGGGCGAGGAGAATAGGAGAGTCCTAATGTAAGCGTATTGCAAAAACGTATGACGTTATGTTATTATTGCGTTATAAAAACGTATTATAATTTTAACATAATGCATATCTGATAAAAGGAGGGCGTTCTCCATGCAAATGAGGCTCGAACATACCGATCTGACTGAAAACGAAAAGTTGGAAGCGTTTTTAGCGAGAATCGAACGCGGGGAAAAAATAGAGGCAGACGATTGGATGCCAGACGACTATCGCAACCAGTTGATCAAGCTGATTTCGATGCATGGCATCAGTGAGATCATGGGTGCCTTGCCGGAAAAAGAATGGGTACCAAAGGCGCCAACATTGCGGAGAAAGCTGGCGATTATGGCGAAGGTCCAGGACGAGATGGGGCATGGTCAATTGCTGCTTCGCGTCGCAGAAGACTTGCTTGAGCCATTGGGCAAGACTCGCGAGGATATCATGAATGATTTGTTTACAAAAAGACTGAAATTTCACAATGTATTCCACATGGAAGCGCCTACCTGGGCTGATGCTGGGGTGATTGGCTGGCTGGTTGACGGAGCGGCTATCATTACGCAATCGATGTCCCTCGATACATCTTATGCACCTTACGCCCGCGCTCTGCATCGGATCTGTGCGGAAGAAAAGTTCCACGCCCAACACGGAGAGAGCATCGTCTTGGAGCTGGCAGAAGGCACCGATGAACAGCGCCAAATGCTGCAAGAAGCGATCCATCGTTGGTGGCCAGCGCTCTTGATGTTTTTCGGACCACCGGAAAACGGCAATATAACGAGCAATCAGGAATCCAACATGCGCTACAAGATTCGTACACAGACTAATGAAGAATTGCGACAAATATTCCTGAAAAAGTATTTGCCGCGTATTTTCCACCTTGGCTTCACAGTTCCAGACGATACGATTTACTTCGACGAGGCAGAAGACAAATGGGTCTACCAACAGCCTGACTGGGAAGAGTTCAAGCAAATCGTCAAGGGGAACGGACCACGCTCCGCTCACCGTCTGAATCTTCGGGTAATGTCTTATGAGGAAACCAAATGGGTGCGCGACGCGATTATGTCGTACGGCCGACAAGTAGGGTAGGTGAATGTGGATGAGCAACGAAAACTTTTTCATATACGAAGTATTCAGCCAAAAAACCGTAAATGCTCCGTTCGTCCAACAGTTCAGTTTGTTGGCACCCAATAAAGAAGTCGCATTGAGCATGGCGAGGGAGAATTTCCTGCGCCGTGAGCCTTGCTTTAATTTGTGGGTAGTCAAGCGCGACGACATTTTTGGACTGCCGCCAGAGGAGCGTCCTTTCCTGGAAAGACTCGACAACAAGAGCTATCGGGAAACCAAAGGATACGGCGATTTGCAGTCGAGATGGCGCCACCATCGCGAGCAGTACGAAGAAAAACAGAAGCATGCAGGCAACGGCAGTTAAGCAGGAGGGATACAATCATGGGCGATCGTTTACATGTAGAAACAGTGGAAGCAGCAAAACAAAATCCAGCATTCGCAAAAGCTTTGACCGACCTGTTGTTCCAGCTTGCTGATGACGATTTTATATTGGCTTATCGTGGATCGGAATGGCTTGGGCTTGCTCCGCATATTGAAGAAGATGTGGCCTTTTCTTCGATGTCTCAGGACATGATGGGCCATGCCGTAATGTTTTATGAAATGCTGGAGCAACTAGGGGTGGCAAAGCAGACGATCTCGCACAGCTGCGCGAGGCGAAGGCGTTTTCCAATGCGATCTTGGTAGAGCGTAAAAACGGTGATGGTGAATACAACGATCATCCTCATTACGATTGGGCGTATGCGATTGTTCGCAGCTATGTGTATGGCTTATACAAGCAAGTTCGCTTGGAGGCACTAACGCAGTCGTCATACGCACCACTCGCGCTGGTCAGTCGCAAAATGATGACAGAGCATCGCTATCATCTGATGCACTGGCAAGTTTGGTTGAAGCAACTGGCGAACAGTACGCCTGATGCGCGTCAGAAGCTTTTGGCAGCCATTGCAAAAGTTTGGAAGGATGCCGGGGAGCTGCCCCATCTTGGATCAAACCAGGTTGATATCGTTCAATTTGGCCTGATTGCAGAAGAAGAGCAACTGAAACAAAAATGGCTGACACTGACCAAAGACATTTCGAAAAGCAGGACTCGAATGGCCGGGTGAGCCAGGAGTACCACAAGAGCGCGGTCGTCACGGTGAACATACTGCTGATCTGGTGCAAGCTTTGGCTACCTTGTCTGAAGTGTACCGCATTGATCCGGCTGCAGGCTGGTAAAAAGGAGTGATTCTCTCATGGCGCAAGAAGAACTGCAACTGCATGAAGGGCTTGAAGCGACATGCTGGGAACTGCTGCAGCAAGTAACAGATCCCGAAATTCCAGTGATCAGCATGGTGGAGATGGGGATGATTCACAAAGTGCGCGTCGAGGCAGACGTCGTACACGTCGAGGTGCTCCCTACCTTTGTTGGCTGTCCGGCACTCGAGATCATGAAGAAGAACATCACAGAAAAGCTGGTGGAGGCTGAAGGAATCAATCAGGTTCAGGTAAAGTTCGTCTATGATCCAGCCTGGACATCTGATCGTATCGCCTTAGATGCTCGCGATAAGCTGAAAAGCTTTGGCATCGCGCCACCACCGCTTGACTTCAAACCGGGAGATACATGGGAAGTGGCATGTCCCTACTGTGATTCCCCGTATACACAAATGGAAAATTTGTTTGGCCCTGCTGCTTGTCGAAGTATTTTGTATTGCCGGCACTGCAAAAATCCGTTTGAGGCCCTAAAACCAATCTATTGAGAGAGATTGAGAGGAGCGAATGTCATGGGAGAGTACAAGCAAATGTTTATTAATGGAGAATGGGTGACTGCCGAGAGTGGCGAGTCCATTCAGATTACGAATCCTGCTACAGGCGAAACAGTTGGAACAGTAACCTTCGGCGATGGTCGTGATGCCAACAAGGCTATCGACGCTGCTCATCAGGCATTTGCCAGCTGGTCTCGACTGACTGCTCGCGAGCGCGCCAAATATTTGTACAACTTGTCCGAGCTGGTGAAAAACAATCGGGATGAACTGGCGGGCATCATTTCTGCTGAAATGGGCAAGCCTTTGGGCGAGGCAAAAGGCGAAGTGCTGGGTGCCGCTGATAACTTTGTCTGGTACGCAGAAGAAGCCAAACGTGTCAACGGAGAAACGATCCCATCCTCCGTTGCGAACAAGCGCATCATGGTGCTGCGTCAGCCTGTAGGGGTGGTTGGGGCGATTACCCCGTGGAACTTCCCGGTGAACATGGTTGCACGCAAGATTGCTCCGGCATTGGCTGCGGGCTGCACGGTGGTTTTAAAGCCAGCAGAAAGTACGCCACTGTCTGCGATTCGTATGTTTGAGCTGATTGAGCAGGCTGGCTTTCTTAAAGGCGTCGTAAACCTCGTTATTGGAAATCCTGAATCGATTGGGAAGGAGTTCATCGATAATCCGAAGCTCTCCAAAATCGGATTTACAGGCTCCACTCGTGTCGGTAAGCTGCTGATGGAGGGCGCGGCGAAGCAAGTGAAGCGCGTCAGCATGGAGCTTGGTGGTCACGCACCGTTCATCGTATTCCCGGATGCCGATCTGGATGCAGCCGTAAAAGGTCTGTTTGAGAGCAAATTCCGCAACTCCGGTCAAATGTGCATTTGCACGAACCGTCTGTACGTCCATGAGGATGTCGCAGATGCGTTCACAGAAAAGCTGGTAGAGCGTCTGAAGCGTGCGAAAGTAGGGGATGGTCGCCAGAAAGAAACAGAGATCGGTCCACTGGTGAACGAGCGTGCCTTGAACAAGGTGCTCGAGCATATCGAGGACGCCAAGGACAAAGGCGGGCAGGTGGTATACGGCGGAAATCGTTTGGTTGAAGGGGATTATGCGAAGGGCTTCTATTGCGAACCGACCTTGATTGCTGGCATTACAACGGATATGAAAATTTCCTTTGAGGAAACGTTCGGTCCTGTCGTTCCACTCGTGCGTTTTACAGAGGAAGCGGATGTCGTACAGATGGCAAACGACACACGTTACGGCTTGGCTGCTTATGTGTACACCCGCGATAATCAGCGTTGCTTCCGTATGGCTGAGCTCCTCGAATACGGAATCGTTGGAATCAATGATGGTTCTCCTACGCAGACGCAAGCGCCGTTTGGCGGATTCAAGGAAAGCGGAATCGGCCGTGAGGGTGGCCGCTACGGAATGGATGAGTATTTGGAAACCAAGTTCGTTTCCTTTGGACTGTAAGAGAAGAAGAGAAGAAGAGTTCAGACAAGATCTGGACTCTTTTTTATTTTCATATAGGAAAGGTTTTAAAAGGTACCGATGAACAAACAAAGCTGGTGAGAAGAAAAAGCACAGGGCTCGTAGACCTTGACAGCGCCACCCCAGTCGGAACTTCCAAAAGGGGACCACGCTTGTCGAACACTTCTTCCCTGAGAAACTTCCGCTCGTAGGGTGGCTTTGGCTCGACGGTCCCCTTTTGGAAATGGAGACGGACAGTCAATCCCCTGCGGGCGTGTCAGAGTCGAAGAGAACTATGCTTTTTCTTCTCCTCCACTATGTTGACTAAATTATGTAAATTTTGTGAATTGTATTGTTCAACACTTTGTTCATTTTTATCTACAAAGAAAAAGGGAATCAACGGTATAATGGAGATTGGATCAAGGGCAACATTTAATAGATAAAAATTGGTATTTCATATTGACACAAAACGTACATATGACGACGCACAGCGAGTGTGGGATCGTCCAAGATTTTACATTTGGAAGGGAGGATAATAAACATGGGAAATGCTCATCAAATGCATGAGATGTCACCGGCTGCCGGATCAGCAACCTTTTCGGATTTATGGAGTCCGGATGTGATGCTTTTGTCGTTGCTCGTGACAACTGTCTACTTTCTCGTAACAGGTCCGATGCATAAACGTTTTGAAAACGCTACACCGGCGACTGGCAAGCAAAGATTGCTTTTTGTGTTGGCAATCGTGTTGTTCTACATCGCGCAAGGAAGCCCTATCAGTTATTACGGCCATCATTACATGTTTAGTTTGCACATGCTCCAACAATCGATCTTGTACTTTGCTCTGCCACCGCTTATGCTTCTGGCAATGCCGGAATGGCTTTTGGCCAAGATTTTCCGTCCGAAGGCGTTGAAGGTCATACTAAACGCTTTGACACACCCGTTAGTGGCAGCGCTGTTGTTCAACTCACTGTTTTCGTTTTACCATGTTCCGTTCATTTTTGATGCCGTCGCGATCAATCATGAGTGGATGACGTTTTATCATGTCATTCTCGTGATTGCCGCATTTGCGATGTGGTGGCCAATTGTGAGTCCGTTGTCTGATAACAAGCGACAATTGGCTGGATTGAAAAAACTGTCTTACGTTTTTGCAAACGGTGTCTTGATTACGCCAGCCTGTGCGCTGATTATTTTTGCCTCGGAACCGCTGTACGCTACGTATATAGCTGCTCCACAGCTATTCCAAAGCCTCGACGCGTTTAACGATCAACGTCTTGGCGGAATCATTATGAAGCTGGTACAGGAGCTTGTTTACGGCTGTGTGCTGGCCTATGTCTTCTACCATTGGTATAAGGCAGAGAAGCAGGACGACATGCCGATGGATCAATCTTTCGGTGCTGAAAAGCCCACTTTTTAAATACGCGCGAACAGAAGAAACGTTTGTTGAATGAGGTGAAAAAATGGGGCTCATATTGCCTACGGTAAGTACGGCTTTTATCGTCATTAGTGGAATTCTCGTTGCGATTGGCTGGTATTTCATTGCGAAAAAGCAAGTAGAAAAGCATATGAAGATTATGAAATGGGCTGCGATCTGTGCCACGATCTTCTTTATTACGTATGTTTCCAGAACGGCGTTTATCGGAAACACGCATTTTGGCGGACCAGACAGCATCAAGCCAATCTATCAGACGTTCTTGTTCTTCCACATCGTCCTGGCAACAGTCGGTGGTGTGATGGGTCTGATTACACTCAGATACGCTTACACGAAAAACTATGCTTCTCATCGTAAGATCGGTCCTTGGACGTCCATTGTATGGTTTGTGACTTCCATTACAGGAGCTGCAGTTTATTTGCTGCTGTACTGGATTTATCCAGGTGGCGAGACGTCTGGCGTGCTGGATGTAATTTTTGGTAAGTAATCGTTTTAGTAGTTTTTGGGGCATTGGATACAATGTAGTTAGTTTATCCAGTCATGATTCGGATGTTCAGATAGAAGGAAACAGGAGGTACAAAACGTGGACCAGCAAATGACCATGCAGGAATCGCTTGATGCCGATGCTGCTTTGCAGACACAGCCGGTAGGGCCAGCTACCTTTCGGGATTACGTACAACTGACGAAGCCTGGCATTACCCTGTCAAACTTGATGACCACTTTTGCTGCTTTATGGTTAGCGTCCTACGGTTATCCGAACTGGAAACTGGCTCTATTCACCATGCTAGGAACCGCTTTGGTCATTATGTCGGGTGCGGCTTTAAATAATTTCTACGACCGTGATCTGGACAAAAAAATGAAGCGGACGCAAAATCGTGCGGTAGCGACCGGAAGAATTTCTGCACGTAACGCGATCCTCTTAGGGATTGGCCTGCTGTTGCTAGGGGTTACTGTGTTGGCTGTATATGCGAATCCCTTGGCAGCCGTTTGGGGATTGATCGGTCACATTTTTTATGTGTTGATTTACACGCCGTTGAAGCGAGTGACAACTCTCAATACGGTAATTGGCGGTATTTCAGGTGCGGCTCCTCCTGTGATTGGGTGGGTAGCAGTAACGGGCACCATGGACATGACTGCTTGGCTGTTGTTCCTGGTCTTGTTCTTGTGGCAGCCTCCCCATTTTTTGGCGTTGGCGATGTTGAAAACAGAAGAATACCGTGCAGGTAATCTGCCGATGCTACCGGTAGTAAAAGGCTTTGCCGAGACGAAGCGACAAATGGTGCTGTGGGGTTCGGTGTTGTTCCCGGCTTCTTTGTTGCTGTTCGTCCACGCTAGCCTAGGTTATGTGTATTTGCTCGTTATGGGTGTGATGGGGATTGTGTATATGGTTCTGCTTTTTCAAGGGTTCAAAACCAAGGATGATCTTGCTTGGGCACGCAAACTGTTCGGCTATTCCATTCTTTATTTGACCGTGTTTTGTGCAGCGATCGTCATTAGTACCATGGTCAACTATTATTGACACGAAACACTCACTAAATGTTCACGGAACATCCCTTGCTTAGCAGGGGATGTTTCATTATCGTAAAAGAGGACATAGAACGAGGTGTTGTTTGATCCTCACAAGAAACAGGGTGAATTACTATGGGAAAATGGCTGAAGCCGTTAGCTTTTCTTGCTACCTTGATCATGTTTATCGTGATGGTAGCCGGTTCGCTTGTTACCAAGACAGATTCAGCACTCGGCTGTGGAAATGACTGGCCGCTGTGCAACGGAAAATGGGTTCCGGAATATACGTTGGCATCCATTATTGAATATTCACATCGCCTGATTACAGGTATTGCCGGTATTGTTGTCGCGATTTTCTCTGTGCTTTGCTGGCGCTATTACAAAGACAACCAAGAAGTACGCAATCTTGCAATTTTTGGTTTGTTTTTCATCGTAGTGGAGTCCATTCTCGGTGCTTCTGCCGTCATTTGGCCACAGTCCTCATCTGTTTTGGCTCTGCACTTCGGATTCTCCTTGCTTGCTTATTCAGGAGTGTTCTTGTTGAGTGTGTTCGTTTATCAGCGGGAAAAAACGCAAAGCTTGGTGAAAACGACCGTTTCAAAAGGCTTCCGCAACTGGATGTGGTTCGTTGCTACTTATACGTACGCTGTTGTTTATCTCGGAGCGTATGTCAGACATACGGGTTCAAGTATGGCATGCAGTGACTGGCCACTGTGTCAGGGACAGATCATCCCAGAGTTGTATGGACAGACCGGTATTCATTTTGCCCACAGAATCGCTGCGATGGTGCTGGGATTCTTGTTGTTGGGGACAATGATTTACTGCATACGTCATTTCAAGGAAAAACGGCGTGACTTGTACGGTGCAAGCATCCTGAGCTTTATTCTTTGCATCGCGCAGGTGTTCAGCGGCGGCTTCGTCATTATTTACAAGCTACACCTGTACGCTACGCTGACTCATTCCATGATTATCACGATTTTGTTCGGGATCATCTGCTACATGTGCTTGCAGACATTGAAGTCACCGACAAATGAAAAGCTGAGAAGATAAGAGGAAAGCTGCGCTCCTGATTCGTGGAGGCGGCTTTTTTTATTAAGTGGCTGCGGTGGGGGAAGAAGCGCATTTCCAGTCTGCGCTTCGGCCTACGCCCCGCAATGGGGATTCACTGTCCGCTCCGAAATGAATGGCGGGAGCGCTTCAAACGTTGAGGTTTCGAGGAAGGATCTCATAAGTGAAGCTGAAAACCCCCGTCATTCATTTCTACGCTAGGTAGGGCTCCAGAGGCGCTTGGACTGGAAATGCACTTCTTCCAACGCGACTTTGATAAAACAATTTGCGAGTGATTCAAAGATGCTTCGTGTCCCACTTTCATAATGGTGAAAAAGCATCGGATCAGATACACAGCTATTGGGAAGTCCTGTCACATGTTCGGAAGGAGACCGCCCGAACGCAGTGAGGAAAAAGGCGACTGGAGAACATGTGGCAGGGCTTCGCCCCCACCACAACAGTAACGAAAGAAAACAGCGAATTTACGAACCGTCAGGCTATTGCCCAGACGGTTTTTCAACATTCAAAGGAACAAAAACACCATTTTCCCAACGATACATTTGCAATGTAGTCTCAGGCTTGCCCGGCAGTAGTTCACCTGTATCCGGGTTTAGCTCTTGCTTTGTTTTCCAATTGCAGGCGTGGTGGGTTCCATTCCTCTTCCGCGATGAGGGCATACGTACGATCAGGCTTTTGATCCAGGATGTAAAAATTTCCGATATGGACGCTGCCGTTATGCTTAGCGACAATTTCTGGTTCCGGGTCATCATCGAGATTGACGAGTTGAAAATCAAAGTAGTCGGAAACAACTGGATCTTTGGCTTGCTTGTTAATCCAATCCATTACTTGGGTCTTGGTAGGCTCCTTGGAGGCAAGGGAAGAGGGGGCAGTGAGGACGAGACTGGAGACGACAAGTCCTACTGTCAGAGTGAGCAACAAGCGGGAATTACGCAACGGTAACGAGCTCCTTTCCGGGATGAGATCGATCAATCGCGACCTTTTCAGTTGGAAGACGAGCAGTCAGGAGTAAAAGTTACGGGGAAGTGGAGTAAATTTCAACCGCGAACCGCGCTGTCTTTTGTTACAATGAAAAGCAAACACATGATCGTGGAGAGTGATAGTAGACATGCGGATATTACATACAGCCGACTGGCATTTCGGGCGGCAGCTGGAAGGACGGGACCGACGAATAGAACAAACAGCTTTTGTGGACGAGCTTTGTCACATCGCTGATGAGCAGGAAGTAGATTTGGTGCTCATTGCTGGGGATGTGTACGATTCGGTCAATCCGCCTGCTTGGGCAGAAGAGCTTTTTTATGATGCATTGGAACGCTTGTCTTCGGAAGGCAGGCGAGGTGTTGTCGTGATCGCGGGGAACCATGACCAGCCTGAGCGGGTGCGGGCAGCAGCGCCACTTGCCACAAAGCACGGAATCATTTTGTTGGGATTGCCGAAGGAAGCGCCACTCCTGACACAGGAAGCATCGTCTGATCGCGTACAAATTGTACAGGGAGGCCCTTCTTGGCTGGAAATGAAGATTCCTGGCTGCGCTGCGAATGCGGTCATTTTGGCTTTGCCGTATCCTTCTGAATCGCGATTAAAGGAGCTGTTGAGCGAAAGCTTTACTCAAGAGCAGATGCAGCTTGCTTTTTCCGAGCGCATTGCACAATTGCTTGCTGATCTGTCTGTTCATTTTCGTGAGGATACGGTCAACCTGGTCACGAGCCACTTGTTCGTCATGGGCGGTAAGGAAACAGATTCCGAGCGACCGATCCAAATTGGGGGAGCGTTGACTGTATCGCCGCAGGCTTTTCCGAAGAACGCTGATTATGTGGCGCTCGGCCATCTCCATCGACTGCAAAAGCTCAGTGACAAGCCGTTGGTGCGTTACAGCGGCTCACCGATTTCGTATAGCTTTTCCGAAGCAGGTCAGAGCAAGGCAGTCGTACTGGTTGAGGTAGAGCCAGGGCAAGAAGTGCGCGAGGAGATCATTTATTTGACGAGCGCACGGCCATTGGCACGTTGGAGGGCGACGGAGGGAATCGAGCAAGTCGAGCGCTGGTTGGAAGAGGGACGCGATGCAGGGGCGTGGATTGACTTGGAGCTGCATGTATCTGGCGTGATCGACCCGGCAGAATTTCAGCGTGTCCGCAAGCTTTCGGATGATTTCTTGAAAATACAGCGTGTTGTCGTGAGGGAAGAGCGTGAGGAGGAAGAGGAACAGCGGGTCGAGCTGACTGAGCTTACGTCCGATCAATTGTTCAAGCGCTTCTATGAACGGAGACGGGGAGCAGAGCCGGATGAGCAGCTCGTGACCTTGTTCCAGCGTCTATTGGCAGAAACCGGAGGAGAGGGGGAAGAAGAGTGAGACCAATACGATTGAAGCTGGCAGGGATGCACAGCTATCGAGAAATGCAAGAGGTCGATTTCGAAGTACTATGTCAGGCGGGACTGTTTGGGATATTCGGTCCGACTGGGAGCGGGAAATCGACGATCTTGGACGCGATCACGTTAGCGTTGTACGGGCAGGTCGTCCGGTTGGGCGGGGGAAACCATCCGAAAGAAGTGCTGAATCAGCTGGAGCAGCGCGTATTCGTTTCCTTTACCTTTGAGTTGGGGACTGGCGATGAGCGCAAGCAATATACGGTGGAACGGGAATTTGGTCTGGATAAAAAGGGGAACAAGCGACAGCCGGAAGTGAGGCTGATTCAGTCGGGAGCCTTGACCGGAGAGCCGGATGTCGTATTGGAGTCCAAAGCCACGTCCGCGACTGCCGCGATTGAGGCACTGATTGGTCTCACTTTGCAGGACTTTACCCGGGCGGTTGTTTTACCACAGGGGCAATTTTCCCGCTTCTTGACGCTGAAGGGCAGTGAGCGCAATGAAATGCTGCAACGGATGTTCCGCCTACATATTTATGGGGAAAAGCTGAGTGAGCGCGTACGGCACGCGTTGGAGCAGGTCAAGGAACAGATGCATCGTTTGCAACTGGCGAGTGCAGCCCTGGGTGACGCAGGTCCGGAAGCCTTGGAGCTGGCGAGACAAACGTGGGAGGAAGCTGCGCAAAAAGAGAAGGAATTCACTCAGCAAAAACAGGAGTTGGCAGGGAAGCTCAAGGAGCTGGAGCAGCTTTACCAGTGGCATCAAGAGCTATTGCAAGTCCAGGCGCAACTACAGCAGCAGGAAGCAAATGAAGCGGAAATGGCATCCCTAACGGCGAAGATTCGCGAATGGGAGACGAGTATTCGGTTGTGGCCATTACTCCAGCAATATGAGCGTTTGGATCAGGAATGGCATGCGACCGGTACGGCATTGGAACGTAGCCGCGAACAACAGGAGAGTGCTCGTTTGGCCGTAGATGAGGCAGAGCAAGCGTATCAGAAGGTTCATGCCGAGTTGGCTGTACAGGAGCCGTTATTGATTCAGCAAAAGGGCAGGCTGGTACAGGCGCAGGAGTGGGAAGAGGAGCTAAAGGCGATCCGGGAAGAGTGGACAGGTCTGGAGCGAGAGTGGAATGAAGTGTCAGTCGCCTTAACCAACATAGAACAACAGCTGGAAAAGGATGAAGCCGAATTAAAAAACTGGGAGCTTGCGTGGGCGGATCTACAAGAACAGATGAAGCAGGTCACGATCTCTCCTGAATGGCGAGCACAAATAGCGGCAGCCAGAGAAGCGAAGCAGCAGTGGGAACGGGACTATGTCAAGGTACGTGAGCTGGAAAAAGAACAACTCGTAGCACAGGGGCACATTCAGGCGGCGACCCATACTGCCGATGAACACAAGCGCAGCTGGGAAGCGTGTGCGAATCGTTTGGCACAAAAAAGAGAAGAGCTGGCAGCACCAGCCGACTCGGCTTTGATGAGTGAAGCAGAATGGGAGAAAGCAAGAAATGTACTGGCAGACATGAAGCAGGTAGGTCGCCAGTGGCGGGAAATAATGCAGTCGTTCTCATCATGGCAGGAGAAGTCGCATCACATCGTTCAGGAGCGTAAGCAGTTGGATGAGCGCAATCAAGAGCTGACGCGGGCAGTAGAGACAAGCGAAGCACTTGTGAAAAGTCAACTGGCCCGTCGAGATGAGATGCGCCAGGAATGGGAACGCTGGCAGCAGGAAAACATGGCGCGATTTTTGCGTGAACGTTTAGAGGAAGGCAAGGAGTGTCCGGTATGTGGTTCCGAACATCACCCACACGGCCACCAGAACCATACAAAAGCGTCTGAAGCGGGGACGGAGGGTGATGCTCTGCGTGCCCGAATCAAAGAGTCAGAAGAGGCTTTGCGTGCGGCTGAGCAAGAAGCAGGCAATACCAGGGAAGCTTGGTTGGCAGCAAAGGGAGCGCTTGCTGCTTTTGATGAGCGTCTAGCAAGCGTAAAGGCTGAACAGGAACAGCTGGAAGCGCGCTTGGAAGCGATCAAGGCAGAGTGTCGCGGGTACGGACAGCCTTGGATCGTGGATTCTTTCGAAGAGCTACTCGCCGTCTATCAGCGCGAGGAAAAAGAACTGATCGCCAAGCAAGCGGAAAGAGAGCGACTGAAAACAGAGCGTGAGCAATTGCAGCAGCAGTTAGAGGCCTTGCGTGAGGAAGAAGCGGAAAAGAAACGCTTGATGGAGCGGAGCACGCTGTTGCTCGAGCAGGCACAGAAGGCAATGAATGACAATAAAGCTCGCTTGGACGCTGCATCCGTGCAAGAAAAGCATTCCAGAGAAGAGCTGGACGCGAAGCGCAATGAGCTTCCCATCGAGGAAATCGAACAGCGGTACGAGGAAATCGGAAAATCAGATCGCCGTTTGGCAGAATTACAGCAGGTACGATCAGAGAAAGAAACGCTGCGCGGAAAGCTGACGATGCAGGTAGAAGCCGCCAAGTCGCGCAAGGTAGAGGGCAAATCGCGGGAAGCGGCGCTGAAGGAAAAGCTTGAAGATAGAAAGCGCATGTGGGAACAAAAGCATGCCCAATGGCTAGAACGCACGGGGGGACTTACTGCGCAGGAGTGTTTGATGCAGGTAGAGGATTCTCTCCTCGGTTTGCGTCAGGCAGTTACGCTAGCAGAGACAAAGCGCAAAGAGACCGCCGAGGCGCGGGAAACGGTGCAAAACAATCTGGTCAAATATTCGGAGACGCTGGCCATCCTCACGCGGCAACGCACGGAAGCTCACGAGACATTGTACCAAGGCTTACAGGAAACAGGTCTCGGTACTATCGAGTACGTACGGGAGCGGTATGCAGAGCGCGAGCAATTGCCACTGGCGCAGGAAAAAGTCGAGGCTTACACGCGAATCGCAGGGCAGCTTCGTTACGAGGAAGAAAGGCTACAGCAAGCAGTAGCAGGCCGTTCGTTTACGCAAGAAGAGCTCGCCACTGCAAAAGAGGCATGGGAGCAATGGGAGCATGCCTTCCAAGAGGCGCAAAAGCAAGTCGCTGTCGCCAAAGAGCACGTGGATCGCATGGAAAAAAATCATGACAAATGGCAAGAGCTTCATAAAGAGATGGTGCAGCAGCAGGATGAGCAGAGCCGTTTGGAAGAGTTGAAAAAGTTGTTTGAAGCCAAGGCGTTTGTCCAGTTCATTGCGGAGGAAAAACTGGTATCAATCGCCAGAGACGCTTCCTATCACCTGAAGCGGATGACCGCCAACCGGTACGGGTTGGAAATCGGTGACGAGGGCGAATTTGTTTTGCGGGATGAGGGAGCTGGAGGAATGCGGCGTCCAGTGAGCACATTGTCTGGCGGGGAAACATTCCTGACCTCCTTGTCGCTGGCTCTTGCCCTGTCGATGGAGATTCAAATGCGTGGCGGACGCCTGGAATTTTTCTTCCTGGACGAAGGCTTTGGGACACTCGATCCAGAGCTATTGGAAGTCGTTATGGATGCGCTTGAGAGACTGCGCATGGACGATTTTACCATCGGGGTCATTAGCCACGTCCCGGAAATACGTGTGCGCATGCCGCGTCGTCTAGTCGTGACACCTGCAGAACCGATGGGAAAAGGCAGCATGCTGCATCTGGAAATGGAGTAGGGAAGGGGAAAGATCATGGCAGTCCAATTTATACTGGGACGGGCAGGAACGGGGAAGACAGAATCGATCCATCGGCAGATGCAAGCCCGGCTGCGGGAAAAGCCGTTGGGTTCGCCTATGATTCTGCTTGTACCGGAGCAGGCCAGCTTTCAGGAAGAGTATGCGCTCGCCACACTCCCAGAGCTAGGCGGTGTGATGGGGACACAAGTGCTCAGCTTCGGTCGATTGGCTCACAGGCTCATGCAGGAGCTGGGCGACCTGACTACCGTGCCTGTTGACGATCTGGGTAAGCATATGGTTTTGCGCATGCTTTTGGAGCGGCACAAGGAAGAGCTGAACGTATTCGGGCGCTCGGCGACACAGCCTGGGTTTGCTTCTCAGCTCGGTCGTTTGATTAGCGAGTGCAAATCATATGGGGTATCCTTCACCCATTCCGAGAATCTGGAGTGGGGAGGAGCCAATCTCAATCAAAAAGTACATGACCTTCGCTTGATTATGAATGCGTACGAGGCTTACTTGTCAGAGGGGTATTGTGATGCAGACGACATCCTGAATCGAGTGGCCACGATGGTACGTGATTCCATGTACATCAAGCAGGCTGAAATATTTATCGATGGATTTACCGGGTTTACAAATCAAGAGTTGCGCTTGATCGAGCAGTTGATGCAGCACGCCAAGCAGGTGACGATTGTGCTGACACTTGATCCGAATGAACGTGATGCCTCGGTGGATGAACTGGGGCTGTTCCACCCTACACTGCGAACATATCAAGCCTTGACATTGATGGCGCGTGAATCGGGTGTATCAATCGCCAAGCCGCTTTTATTGACCGAGG
Source organism: Brevibacillus sp. FIR094 (assembly GCF_050477165.1). Lineage (NCBI taxonomy): Bacteria > Bacillati > Bacillota > Bacilli > Caryophanales > Paenibacillaceae > Brevibacillus > Brevibacillus sp. FIR094. Next base: position 76,094 of record NZ_JBEAES010000004.1, read on the forward strand.
CACAGCGATTCAAGAGCAGTCCGTGGCTGCGTCAGGTCGAACAAGTGTATTTCCAATGGGGAGACCCGCCTATTCCGGATCAGTCCGGACGTGCGGATGAAGTGACGATGCTCTCAGCAGTGAACAGGCGCGCAGAGGTAGAGGCTGTGGCGCTGAAGCTCCTGACTCTGTCGAGAGAAGAGGGGTATCGCTGGAAGGACATGGCGATTTTGCTTCGGGAAATCGGTACGTACGCAGATGAGATTTCGGCTGTGTTTACCGAATACGGCATCCCGCACTTCTTGGACCAGAAGCGCTCTGTCATGCACCATCCCTTGGTCGAACTGGTGCGCTCAGCATTGGAGGTCATTGTCACAAAATGGCGGTACGACGCTGTTTTCCGCTGCTTGAAAACAGACCTGCTCCTGCTGGATATCACCGATGAGCATACAGCCCGAAAGGAAATCGACCGGCTGGAAAACTACGTGCTGGCACATGGTGTCTTTGGCTATCAATGGGGAGAAGAATCTGCTTGGCATTTCCGTGGGCAAGCTGGCGCTGAGGAAGACGCGAAAATCGATGAGTTGAGACGCAAATACGCAGCGCCGCTCCTGTCCTTTGAAAAAGAGATGAAGCAAGCTACGGGCAATAACGTACAGGAAATGACTCTTGCCCTGTACAACCTTCTGATCGCGCTGGATGTGCCTAACAAGCTGGAGAATTGGCAGCGAAAGGCAGAAAATGACGGTGATCTCGATGCAGCACAGGTGCACGGACAAGTATGGACAGGATTGATCGAGCTGATGGATCAGGTCGTGGAGGTCATGGGCGACGAGAGCATGGAATTGGCTACATTTGCTCGTGTGCTCGACAGCGGTCTGGAGACGATTGAATTGGGACTCGTACCACCCGCACTGGATCAGGTGCTGATCGGGGCCATGGAGCGCTCCCGTCAACCGGATGTCAAAGCTCTGTTTTTACTTGGCGTAAACGAGGGCATTATTCCGTTGCGTCCAAAAGAAGAAGGAATTCTGGATGAGGCGGAACGTGAGCGACTGGCTGAAATGGGCATGTCTCTGGCACCGAGTGCGAAGCAGCGGCTGATGGCTGAGCCTTACCTGCTATACCAGGCGATGACGAGACCCTCGGAGAGACTGATCCTGAGCTGTGCGTTGGCAGATGAAGAGGGCAAGGCACTGTTGCCTTCCTCTGTGTTCACCCGCATCCGGGAAGTGCTGCCGGATATCCCGCATCAGGTGTTTTATAACGAACCGACGGGGCAGCACGAGACCGATGCATTCTTGCTCGGTCATCCGAGACGTGTGTTCCGCCATCTATTGACGCTATTGCGATCTATGAAGAAAACAGGAGAACTGCCAGACTTCTGGTGGGAAGTATACGACTGGTATATTCGCGCTTCTTCCGATGTCAAACGGGAGCAGTGGCTGTTGTCCGGCTTGCGTTACTTCAATCGACCGCAGGAGCTGGATTTGGAAACGAGCACGACCTTGTACGGCAAACAACTAAAAATGAGCGTGTCTCGTCTGGAGCGGTTCCAGTCATGTCCGTTCTCGCATTTCTCTTCCCACGGTCTCAGATTGTCGGAGAGAACGATGTACAAGCTGGAGCGTTTCGATGTGGGAGAGCTGTTCCACGCTTCACTCAAGCGAGCCGTTGAAAAAATGAACGAAGACAATCTGGAATGGAGCAAGCTGACGGAAGACAATAGCATGCAGCTTGCAAATGTGGTTGTAGAAGAGCTGGTTCCTGCGACTCGCAGCAGTATTTTGACGCGGACAGCCCGGTATCGTTATTTGTCCGGCAAGCTGAAGCGAGCAGTTGGCCGTGCGATTTACGTACTCGGGGAGCATGCGAAGCGCAGCCGTTTTGCTCCAGTAGGACTGGAGGTTTCGTTTGGGCCGAATTCAGATTTGCCGGGATTGGCTTTAACACTTGAAAATGGCGTGGACCTTCAGCTAATCGGACGAATTGACCGCGTTGACCAATCACTGGATAGTGAGGTCCCGTATTTGCGCGTGATTGACTACAAGTCCAGTCCCAAGCAGCTGTCTCTCTCCGACGTGTGGAATGGTCTGAACTTGCAACTACTCGTCTATCTGGATGTTGTCGTGGCGAATGCGGAGGAATGGCTGGGGAAAAAAGCCGAAATGGGAGGCGTTTTCTACTATCAGGTAGCCGATCCTTTTGTGACGGCAAAACGCTTGCTAACGGCTGACGAAGCGGCAAAGGAGCGGGCAAAGCGCTTGCGCATGAAAGGCTTGATGCTCGCAGACCCAGAGCTGGCACGTATGATGGATGGCTATGTAGAGCAAGGGGCGTCAGAGCTGGTGCCATTTGAAATCAAAAAGGATGGAACGCTTTCGTCGCGATCATCTGTGGCAACAGCCGAGCAATTCCAAGCCTTGACCTCCTATGTCCGCGATACCGTGAAGCAAATCAGTACGCGCATGACCAACGGGGAAATCCAGATCGAACCGTACACCAATGGGACGATGACCGCTTGCGATTACTGCTCGTACAAGCCAGTATGTAAGTTCGATGGAGATGCGGGTGGGAATGAGCACCGACAGCTTGCCAAGTGGAACAACAAGCAAATATGGAGCATGCTGGCAGAGCAGCAGATGGCAGGAGAAGGAGGGATGACCGATGGCGGATCAACAATTGCAGGCCAAGCCTGAACAATGGACGGACGAGCAATGGCAAGCGATTATCCAGCGCGGGAATAATCTCCTGGTGGCCGCGGCAGCAGGCTCAGGGAAAACCTCAGTCCTGGTTGAGCGGATTATCCGACGCATCATGGACGAAAAGGACCCGGTTGGAGTCGATCAGCTGTTGGTAGTGACCTTTACCAATGCGGCAGCGGCTGAGATGCGTCACCGGATTGGCGATGCATTGCGAAAAGCATTGAAAGATGACCCGCATTCTTCTCATCTGCGACGACAACTGGCGCTGCTACAGCGGGCGACGATTACGACGCTTCACTCGTTTTGCTTGGGGATTTTGCGCCAGTATTATTATCTGATTGAACTCGATCCTGATTTTCGCATTGCCGATCAGATGGAAGGGGAGCTTTTGCGGCAGGATGTCTTGGAGGAACAGCTGGAGAGCTGGTACGAGAATGATGCGGATTTTCATGCATTAGCTGATGTGATGCTGGATGGTCAGGACGATCATGCGCTTACCATACTGCTACTCCGGCTCTATGAGTTTTCGCGCAGTCATCCGGCACCAGAACAATGGCTCGGGGAAGCGGCTGGAATGTTTGCGGTTCACGATAAAAACGGACTGGACGGACTGGAGTGGACCAGAAGCGTGCTGCGTTCTGTGGAGCTGTCGCTCGGTGGAATGACCGCTAAGATGCGCAGGGCAGTTCTATTGGCAGGCTCACCGGAAGGGCCTGCTGGCTATTTGCCTTTGCTTGAGGCGGAAGCAGTTGCCTTGCAGCGTGCCGGAGCGGCTTGCATAGATGGCTGGGAAGCGACTGTCGAAGCTGTCCGAGGAGTTGTATTTGCCAAGCTGCCTCCAGTGAAAGGCACAGATCCGCTCGTGAAGGAGCAGGTGCAAGACCTGCGAAACAGCGTGAAAAAGGAACTGGCAGAGCAAATCGAGCAATACTTTTCTACGACAGCCGAGCAGTACGTTGCGGATTTGCAGCGGATTGCCCCTCACATGCAGACATTGGGAAGACTGGTGACAGCATTTTCGGACGCGTTTCAATTGGAGAAGCGCTCACGTGGCTTGGTCGACTTTGGCGACTTGGAGCATCTGGCTCTGCGCGTTCTAACCGAAACGAATGAGTCCCGTGAGACTATTCCTTCGTCTATCTCCACGCATTGCGTGAACAGTTCGCTGAAGTGCTGGTAGACGAATATCAGGACATCAACCTCGTGCAGGAGACAATCTTGCAAATGGTTTCCCGAGACGGAGCAAATGGCCAGCCAGCGAATCGCTTCATGGTGGGGGATGTGAAGCAGAGTATTTATCGGTTCCGCTTGGCAGAGCCGAAGCTGTTTCTCGAAAAATATGTGACCTATCAAAAAGATGGGGATGCCGACGAAACGTGCATCGGACGGCGTATTGATCTGGCAGCGAACTTCCGCAGTAGAAGGGAAGTCGTAGATGCCGTTAACTTTTTGTTTCGTCAGATCATGTCTCACGGGGTAGGTGAGATTGGTTATGATCCCTCGGCGGAGCTGATTAATCGTGCGTCTTATCCTGAAGCACAGCCGAACCGTTTGCAGGCAGAGATGCATCTGATTGACCGGAATACAGCGATTGTAGAAGAAGGTCAGGCGGTAGTTGCAGAGTCCACAGATGAGGGCGAAGCAGGGATTCCCGAGACAGCGGGAGAGTCCGCAGAGGAAGCGAGTGTTGCGCAGCTGGAAGCACGGCTAATCGCCAGCCGCATTCGTCGTTGGATGGAGCCAGGCGAGGGAGAAGAGCCATTGCTCGTTTTCGATAAAAAGGCTGGGGGAATGCGCCCGCTGGCTTATCACGATATCGTTATTTTGCTTCGTGCGACCTCAGGCTGGGGGCAGACGATGCAAGAGGAACTGCACGCGGCAGGAATTCCCGTGTATGCAGAGCAGACTGCGGGTTATTTCGCGGCGACTGAGGTAGAAACGATGCTCTCCTTGCTGCGTGTCATTGACAACCCGCTCCAAGACATTCCATTGGCGGCTGTATTGCGGTCGCCTATCGTCGGCTTGCGGGAGGAGCAACTTGCTCAAATCCGCATTCACTACGCGACAGGGCCGTTTCACCAAGCCGTACTCCAATATGCAGAGGAACGCCCGGCTCAAGAATCGTGGGAGAGAAGGCTGCGACTGTTTTTTGGCCGATTGGATCTATGGCGGACAGAGGCTCGCAGAGGTGCCTTATCGGAATTGCTGACGATGCTGTACCGGGAGACGGGTTATCTCGATTATGTGGCGGCTCTGGAAAACGGTCAGCAGCGACAAGCTAACTTGCGTGCGCTCTATGATCGTGCGAGACAATACGAAGCTGGCTCCTATCGTGGCTTATTCCGCTTTTTGCGCTTTGTCGACCGTCTGCAAGAGGCGGGCAATGATATGGGCGAAGCAAGAACCATCAGCGAAAACGAGGATGTCGTACGCATCATGACGATCCACAAAAGTAAGGGGCTGGAGTTCCCGGTTGTTTTTGTGGCGGGTATGGGCAAGCAGTTTAATACGATGGATTTGAAAAGCCAGTTTTTGCTGCATAAAGACCTGGGCTTTGGCCCGATGGCTGTTGAGCCCTCCATGCAGCTGCGCTATCCGAGTCTGGCTGCGCTAGGCATCCGGCAAAAGCTGCGTCGGGATATGCTGGCAGAGGAAATGCGAGTGCTTTATGTGGCTTTGACGCGTGCACGCGAGAAGCTCATTCTTGTCGGTTCATCCAAGGACCTGGCAAAAAGTGTAACGGACTGGGGCAGACAGGATGACAGCGAGCGGCTCAGTGACGAAGACCTGATTCAGGCAAAAGGATACCTGGATTGGGTAGGGCGTGCGATGCTGCGACATCCTGGCGCAGGATTGCTGCGGGCATATCCAGAGCAACAAGGCTCTGGAGAAGTCGTGAGAGTCAGAAGTGTGCTGGATGATTCGCTTTGGTCGTTTCACTTCTATCAGGCAGATGAGCTCCGTGCCCAAGGAGAGTCAACCAACGACGAGGCATCTCTGTGGGAGCGCATGACCAGACGAGAGGCGATCGAGGAGCGACCGTCTGATGACACTTTGCGAGAGATTGTCGACAAGAGATTAGGATGGCAGGACCCTCATCCCATTGCGCCACGCGTCGCTGCGAAATGGAGTGTCAGCGAACTCAAGCGACATGCCAAAGTCAGCAAAGGCGGACAGCCACTCACACTACCGTCGATTACGGAAAAGCCAAAGTTTTTGTCTGAGCAAAAATCCAATCGACTGACAGCAGCAGAAAAAGGGACAATCACGCACTTAGTGTTCCAGCATCTCGATTTGAAGCGTCCGCTGGATGAAGCAGATATTCGGGAGCAGGTGACGGCACTCGCGGCACGCCGCTTTTTGACTGAAGAGCAGGTACAAGCAGTAGATGTTCCCCAGATCGCCCGATTCTTCGCTGATCCTTTGGGGCAGCGAATGAAGTCGGCTACGGTCGTGCATCGAGAGCTGCCATTTACCCTCGTGCTTCCTGCTTATGAAGTAGAAGCGGAGTTAGGTGAAGAGAGCAACGAGCAGGTTGTCGTCCAAGGGGTCATTGATTGCTTGTTGGAGGAACAGGATGGAAGCCTCGTCCTGATCGATTTCAAGACAGATTGGATGGCAAAAGAGGCGACTGCCTTAGCGATCGAAGAGATGAAGAGAAGATACGAAGGCCAGATCAGGCTATACGTCCGGGCGATCAATCAGATCATCAAGCCAAAAGGGAACGTGTCTAGTTATCTTTATTTACTCTCAGGTGGATTCTCTCTTTCGTTTTCGGATGAAAGCATGGATTAGTATGTTGGACCGTCAGGACTTGTTCTGGCGGTCTTTTTGTTTATTACAGGTACCGTGGTAGAGGAAGAAGCGCATTTCCACTCTTCGCTTCGGCCTACGCCCCGCAAAGGGGATTGACTGTCCGCTCCGGAATAAATGGCGGGAGCGCTTCAAACGTAGAAGTTTCGATGAAAGATTTCATGAGTGAAGCTGAAATTCCCCGGCATTCATTTCCAAGCTAGGTTGGGCTCCAGAGGCGCTTTGACTGGAAATGCGCTTCTTCCCACGCGGCTTTTGGTGAAAAGAATTCAAGGAAGCAGCTTTAAACTGCCCTCATTATGTTCTAAGAGTCGGAAGAGGATCAAAGCTATACGAAAGCCCGACCACTACGGTTAGAAGACAATCACCAAGAATTTGTAACAAAATACGAACGTACGTGCTATAATTGGTTGAAATTTCCTTAATAATCTACTCAATTAGACAAGGGGCGGGTCCAATGAAGATGTTTTTCCAGTATAACTGGCAGGTTCGGGACGAGTGGATGGAATGGTGTAAGCAGCTGTCGCCAGATGAATTGCTGCGCGAGCGTACAGGTGGGGCTGGCACGATTTTGTACACGCTGTTTCACATTACAGATGTGGAATATAGCTGGCTTCGAGGTATACAGGGGAAGCCGGATATTCAGGTATCGTATGAAGATTACAAGTCTCTGGAAAAAGTCAAAGAACTATCAGATGCATGGCGCGTGGAATTGCGAGATTTCATCGAGAATTGGTCAGACGAGCTGGAGAACGAATCGGTAAAGGTCGCCTGGGATGATGAAGTGTACACAAAGGGGGAGCTGCTTCGCCATGTCATCGCCCACGAGATTCATCACATGGGGCAGTTGTCCATTTGGGCAAGAGAGCTCGGGATTGCGCCAGTTTCCGCCAATGTCATCGGGCGCGGATTAGCAAGCAGGTAGCCCTGACAAAATCCGCTCTAAACTGCACATATGCATAATTTTCCTCCAAACGGACCATACTCCAACTGTTTTCAATCACGGTTGGAAGTGAATGACCCGCTTGGGAGGGCGCACATGATGTCATGGAAAAATCAATTGCTGAGGAAAAAGTCAGTTGCGCAAATGCTGGAGCAGGTGGATAAAAACGAAAGCTCTCTCAAAAAGTCACTAGGTGCTTTTGACCTGACAATGCTGGGCATTGGCGCGATCATGGGAACAGGGATTTTTGTGTTAACGGGCGTTGCCGCTGCCTTGCATGCTGGACCAGCGCTTGTTTTGTCTTTTGTGATTGCGGCACTTGCTTGTGTATTTGCCGCACTCTGCTATGCAGAATTTGCTTCGACTGTTCCGGTGTCGGGAAGCGCTTATACATACAGCTATGCGGCATTTGGCGAGTTTGTCGCCTGGATGATTGGGTGGGACTTGATTCTCGAATACGGAGTGGCTTGTGCTGCGGTGGCAAGCGGATGGTCGGGGTATGCCCAGGGATTGCTAGCCGGGTTTAACATCCACCTACCGCATGCGCTCACGAGTGCGTTTGATGCATCGAAAGGAACGATTATCGATCTACCTGCGGTCCTCATCATTGTCATCATTACAGCTTTGTTGATGAAAGGAACGAGAGAGTCAGCGAGCTTGAATACCATCATGGTGTTAATAAAAATAACGGTAGTTGTCCTGTTCCTCGTCGTTGGGGTCATGTATGTCAAGCCGGAAAACTGGAGTCCATTCATGCCGTTTGGTTTTGCGGGAGTAGCGACTGGTGCCGCAACGGTGTTTTTTGCTTTTATCGGGTTTGATGCGGTGTCCAGTGCGGCCGAAGAAGTGCGCAATCCCCAGCGCGACATGCCAATCGGGATCATCTCGTCCTTACTCGTGTGCACGATTTTGTACATTGCTGTCTCACTGACATTGACAGGGATTGTTCCGTACAAATTGTTGAATGTCAAAAATCCGGTCGCGTTTGCACTCAGTTATGTCAATCAGGACTGGGTAGCAGGCTTCATTTCTTTAGGAGCTATCGTCGGGATCACTACCGTTTTGTTAGTCATGATGTATGGACAAGCACGGATGTTTTTTGCGATGAGCCGAGATGGCTTGCTCCCCGAGCTCTTCTCGCATGTACATCCCCGCACACAGGTACCACAAAAGAGCACGCTTGTTGTGGCTGCATTGGTAGCAACCTTCGGTGGATTATTGCCCCTCTCAAGCTTGGCCCAGCTCACCAACATCGGAACGCTGTTTGCTTTTATTTTGGTCTCGATTGGACTGGTTGTACTGCGGCGCACTCATCCGCAATTACCAAGGGCTTTTCGCGTCCCATTTGTTCCGCTTGTTCCCTTGCTCGCGGTTCTCTTTTGCGGATATCTCGTTTTCAACCTGCCTACGCTGACCAAGATTGGTTTTCTCGGTTGGCTGTCGGTCGGAGCGATCGTCTATTTCCTTTATGGGCGCAAACACAGTCGATTGGCAGCAAAAGACGACTCCTCCCAAACATAAATGGCAGGTTAGTCCAGTTAGACATGTTCTACGTGAGCATGTCTTTGTTTGCTATCTGACAAAGCCATCCAATTCATGGTAGAGTAAAAGCAACCAAAACGACGAGGGAGAGCAGGCTATGAAGCGAAAACGAGCAGATCGACCTGGTTGGAGACGCGTGAAGCGATTGGGCTACCAGCAAAAATGGGTAGAATCTTTATCTTTCTCTGGGTACACTGTTCGTCTGACTCTGGACGAAGTAAGTGAGCCTGCTTACATGCCTGTCGGGGACAAAACTCTGTGTGTGGGTGATAGAGGATATGTGTACTTGCAGTATTTTCCCCATGGTCAAGCTCATGCCGTTACGAAAATGATGGATGAGTTAGGGAATACCGTGCAATGGTATATCGATATTTGCAGGGGACATGGCAAGGATGAGAACGGGCATCTCTGGTATGACGATTTGTACCTCGACATCGTGGTACTACCGACAGGAGAAGTGTACCTGCTCGATCAGGATGAGCTCGATGAGGCATTGAAAAAAGGCGTTATCACGAGCGAGGATCACCAGTTTGCCACAAAGACGGCTGATAGGATGCTACAGGATATTTTAGCGGGGAAACGCGATGCCTTTGACTTTCCCAATTTCTTTGCATAGAATGGTGAGGAGTTTTCCATAGTGAAAAAAAGGAGGGGATGGGAATGAATAACAAGAACGGAAGGTTCCCAATCTACTCTTTTTGCTTCGAAGAACGAAGGCGATGTTTGCTTTCGTTCTTTTTTTTTGAACGTGATCCATTCCAAAGAAAAGAACGTAGGGGGAGGCGCCATGCGGTATAAACGAGTCCTGGTCAAGTTAAGCGGTGGAGCGGTAGCGAAGGAAAACGGGTTTGGCTTTAATCCTGTGCAGCTGGAGCATATCGCGGGGGAGATTTTGTCTTTGCTGGATATGGGCGTAGAAGTAGCCATCGTGATCGGCGGGGGTAATATTTTTCGCGGGAACATGGCTGATCAATGGGGAATCGAGCGGGTGGAGGCGGACAATATCGGTACATTGGCCACCGTCATCAACAGCTTGATGCTGCGCGGAGTTTTGAAGGCCCGCGTAAACAGGGAAGTCCGAGTCATGACTGCCGTTCCGATCAATGCAGTCGCCGAGCCGTACATTCGTCTACGGGCCGTCCATCATTTGGAAAAGGGGCATGTGGTCATCTTCGCTGGGGGAAATGGTCAACCGTATGTGACTACTGACTATCCGGCTGTCCAGCGGGCGCTCGAGGTAGGTACGGATGCCCTTTTGGTCGCGAAGCACGGCGTAGATGGCGTGTACACTGCCGATCCGCGCAAGGATTCTACCGCGAAGCAGTATGTGGAGGTCTCTTTTGACGAGGTGGTCAGAAGAGATTTGAGAGTCATGGATCAGGCCGCAATGATTTTGGCCAGAGACCACCAATTGCCGCTGCACGTGTTTAACTTTGATCAGCCGGGAGCCATGGCGCAGATTTGTCGTGGGGAGCAGGTAGGTACGTACATTAGCACAGAACTGGAGGCACTGTATAAGTAGTAAGCAAAGGTTCTGATAAAAGAGACAGCGACAGTCTGGGACGAGAAAATAAAGTCCTAGACTGTCGCTAATCATTACATCTCACCTGGCGTTTTCTGCCCGATGGGGGGGATATGGCGAAGTTTGATCACGGTGAGTATGGCGATCGCGATCATAAGCCCGCCGCTAACGGCCACAACAGCATGCATGCCGTCGATAAAAGCTATCTGGGCGCCATGAAGAAGTGTTGAACCAATAGGTTCGGGTAAAGCTTTAGCTGCCGATACTGCCCCAGCCAGACTTTCGCGGGAGGCTCCGGCTATTAATGGCGTAACATCTCTCGGTATGAAGCCGGCAATTTGAGTGCGATACACATATGTTTCGATGCTGCCTAATACAGCGATACCCAGTGCGAATGCGAATTCACCGCTCGTTTGCAGCAAGGACGCCGCCGAACCCGCTTTCGCAGGAGGGGCTGAGCCGATAATGATATCGCTGGACAAGCTCGCAAACGGGGCTACACCCATATTAAAAAAGATATAACCGACGATCAGGGTAGAGAGTCCAGATCCCGCTCCTACTTGGGACAGTAGAATACAACCAGTCGCCGAGACGGCGAGGCCTGCCCCGATAAGGAGCGACGGTCGAATCCGCCGAGCGATGATCGGCGACAACAACATGCCTGCCATCGACGCAACCACTCCCGGGAGCATGCACATCGCTGCCGCAAGCGGCGATAGTCCTTCCACGAATTGAAGATGCTGTGCGATGAAGAGCATGGAAGCGCCTGTCAAAGTGATGCCGAACAAGCCGCCCAGTGCTGTGCTGAAGGAGGGGTTTGCGAATAGGCGCAAGTCTATTAGCGGACTGTCCAACCGTTGCTGCCGTCTTACGAATAACGTCCCGAAAACAACTCCAGCCGCAGTGGTAATGAGCGGCAAGATCTGTAGACCTTGCTTAGCGATTTCCTTTAGGCCGTATATTGCGGGTAGAATGGTACACATCGACAGCATGACGCTAGTCATATCCAAATGACCAGGTGCGGGATCCCGATATTCGGGCAGAAGATGGGGCGCAGTCAACAACAGCAGCGCCATGACTGGAACGCCGAGTAGAAAAATCGAACCCCATGAAAAATGCTCCAGCATCATCCCGCCGACTATCGGGCCAAGCGCCATGCCTCCCATGGAGCACATGAACCATATGCCTATGGCGAGGGAACGCTGCTTATGATCGCGGAACATATTGCTGATTAAAGCCAGGGAAGAAGGCGATACCGTCGCCCCGGCTATGCCGAGCAGCGCCCGTGCTGCAATCAGCATTCCAGAGGTGGTGGAATAAGCGGCCAACACGGAAGCCGAACCGAATGCCGCTGCGCCGAACATCAGCAGCTTACGGCGGCCGAGTCGATCTCCGAGCGAGCCCATCGTGATCAGAAACCCCGAGAGCATGAAGCCGTATATGTCCATGATCCAGAGCTGTTCTGTACTGTCAGCGCCGATAAAGACGCTTATGTGAGGAAGTGCGAGAATCATTACGGACAAGTCTATCGAAACGAGCAGTGCAGGCAATGAAAGCACGGCAAGTCCGATCCATTCGTTCAAACCGGCCCGGTTACTCGATTCAAACGCAGCATCTATCATTGCTCGTCCAGAGCTTTTCCGAGCTGGTCCAACATCACCTTTGTTCCGTGCTCACGCTGTTCAGGCGTATCAAGACCGTCCAGAAAAACGCCCTGCTCGGTATAGATCAAGCGCGTGCCGCCATCTACGAAATCGAATTCCACCGTCGTCACGGAGACAGACATCCGCTTGTCTTCCATGTCCAGCGTGTATGAGTATACAATTCGACTATCCTGAACGATTTCCTGATAGCAGGCATCGAATGTGTAAACGGGTCCCCCAGGCGGACCACCGCGATTGAATTCTCGGCCGCCGACGCGGAAATCGAACTCGTCGGCTTTAGGAAACCAACCGGCTTTTGCTGCTTGACCCGCCCATGCAGCGAATACACGGGCAGGGGAATGTTTATAGTTCCTTTCGATAACAAATGTGGAATGTTTGGCAGATCGTTCACTCACAGTCAAAACCTCCTTATCCGGGTTCCTCCGGATGCTCATCTAAATATTCACCAAGTCGGTCGAGGTGGCGATCCATACTTGACTTTCTCTCGGCGAAAAATTTCTCATGCTTCATTCTCATCGTCCGTATGATGCTCATGAAATGCTCAACAGTAAACGGCTCGTTCCTTTGCATCCTACTCGATACATTCTCAAGCTCATGCAAGAGTTTCTGCTGCATGCGGATACTTTCCTTCAGGCTGTCTATTTGAATGGTAACGATGTCTGACAGGCTGAGTTGGTCTCCGACCATAACAGCTTTAATCTGCTCCAGCGAGAGCCCCAACTCCTTCAAGGACAAAATTTGCTGTAGGCGTGAAATGTCCTTTTCAGTGTAGAGCCTATATCCGGATTGCGAATAGCCGGATGGCGAAAACAAGCCTATCTGATCGTAAAAACGTAAAGTCCGTATCGTAATTCCCGCCATTTTCGCAAGTTCTCCGACTTTCCAATGTTGTTTCATGATCAGCCCCTTTCTTGATCGCTAGCGTTTCACCGGTAACTTCACTATAAACCGTTACGTAACGTAATGGTCAAGGAGTCGTTTGAAGTTTTTTCCAATGGGAAAATAACTCACTTTCAAAATGGAGTCTAAAACTTTCTTGCTTTTTTGTTTACAATGGATAACAGGTTGTTGAATTGGTTTGAAAGGATGTCGTACATGAGTAAAACAGTTGTACTGGCAGAAAAGCCTTCGGTTGGACGCGACATTGCCAAAGTATTGCAGTGTCACAAAAAAGGAAACGGCTTTTTTGAAGGAGATAAATATATCGTAACGTGGGCGCTCGGGCATTTGGTCACCCTTGCTGATCCAGAAGCGTACGGGCAGCAATTCAGCTCGTGGCGAATCGAGGATTTGCCAATTATGCCGTCCCCATTGCGCTTGGTCGTGATCAAGGAAAGCAACAGGCAATTTCAGGTCGTCAAACAACAATTGAGACGCAACGATGTGGGACAGATCGTCATTGCAACCGATGCAGGGCGTGAAGGAGAGCTAGTTGCCCGGTGGATTCTCGAGCTGGTGCACGTGAATAAACCAATCAAGCGACTGTGGATTTCCTCGGTGACAGATAAGGCGATCCGCGAAGGCTTCCGCAATCTGAAGGACGGCAAAAACTATGAAAACTTGTTTGCCTCCGCCGCTGCTCGTGCAGAAGCAGACTGGCTCGTAGGTATCAACGCTACGCGCGCTTTGACGTGCAAGCATAACGCCCAGCTCTCATGTGGTCGTGTCCAGACGCCGACACTCGCTATTGTGGCATCGCGAGAAGAGGAGATTCGTCGCTTTACGCCCAAGCCATTTTACGGGCTGTCTGCGGTGGCCCAAGGTCCGGTTCAGCTTCAATGGCAAGATCAGCAAACGAAGGATGTCAAAACGTTTTCCAAGGAGAAAGCGGATCAGCTCATAGCTTCACTCAAACAAGAAAAAAGCGCAGAAGTCATCGAGATTACTCGTGCACACAAAAAGACGTATGCTCCACAGCTGTACGATTTGACGGAGCTGCAACGGGATGCTAACCGGATGTTTGGCTACTCACCAAAGCAGACGCTGTCCATCATGCAAGGGTTATATGAGCATCACAAGGCAGTGACGTATCCACGAACGGACTCTCGCTATCTCTCTGCAGATATCGTCGAGACGCTGCCGGATCGAATCAAGGCTGTCCAAATGAAGCCATATGCGCCCCTCGCCGCCAGAATCCTGCGTGCGCCGATCAAAGCGAACAAATCGTTCGTGGATGACAGCAAAGTATCGGACCACCATGCGATTATTCCGACAGAGCAAGCTGTTTTTCTCGGTGATTTGAGTGATAAGGAACGCAAAATTTTTGACCTCATCGTGAAGCGCTTCCTGGCTGTTCTGTTGCCTGCGTTCGAATACGAGCAAACAACTATCCAGGCGAAAATAGGGAATGAAACGTTCCTGGCAAAAGGAAAAACCGTGCTCTCCCAAGGCTGGAGAGAGGCGTATGACCACGATGTAGAAGACGACGATGCGAAGGATGGCGTAAAGGAACAGATCCTGCCTTCTCTTGCCAAAGGAGATCGTCTGCACATCCAGTCGATATCCCAGACCAAGGGCGAGACGAAGCCGCCAGAGCCTTTCACAGAAGCGAGTCTGCTGTCTGCGATGGAAAACCCGGCGAAATACATGGCGAACGAAAGCAAAGATTTGATCAAAACGATTGGGGAAACGGGCGGACTTGGTACGGTAGCCACCCGCGCGGATGTGATCGAGAAGCTGTTCAACAGCTTTTTGCTAGAGAAGCGCGGCAAGCATATTTTTGTCACCGCAAAAGCCAAGCAATTGCTAGACCTCGTCCCAGATGAAATGCAGTCGCCGACCTTGACCGCCCAATGGGAGCAAAAACTCGGTGCCATCGCCAAGGGAAGCTTGAATAAGCGAGTGTTTATTGAAGAGATGAAATCGTACGCCAAAGAAGTCGTCCAACAGATCAAGAACAGCGATCAGACTTTCCGACACGACAACCTGACCAGAAGCAGATGCCCGGAGTGCAATAAGTTTTTGCTCGAGGTAAACGGAAAGCGCGGCAAAATGCAGGTGTGCCAGGATCGGGAATGCGGCTATCGCAAAAGCATTGCCAAGCAGACCAATGCCAGATGTCCAAAATGCCACAAAAGATTGGAACTACGTGGAGAAGGCGAAGGACAATCCTTTGTCTGCGCTTGTGGGCACAAGGAAAAACTGAAGACCTTCCAGGAGCGTCGCGATAAGGAAAAGGGCAGCAAGGTTTCGAAGAATGAAGTAGCCAAGTATTTGAAGGGACAGGACAAGGCGCAGGATGAAGGAATTAACTCCGCGTTGAAAGACGCACTGTCCAAATTAAAGTTAGACTAAAGAGGCATGAAACAAAAGCGTGAAACAAAAGGCGGCCGACCGTTCAAGTCAGCCGCCTCATTGTATTTACTTTTTCTCCAGTACAGCAAAGTAATTCTCTTCATCGTCTGCGAAGTTAAAGACGCGGCCCGAAGGCATCGTAACAATGTCTCCAACCTTCACATTTTTATTCATGAGGTCGTTACGCAATTCCTCGATATTTTCCGAAAAGAGCAGGAGCGAAGGAGTGCCAAGATTCATTCCGGGCGACATTTTCGCAACCAATTCCTTATTGTGCAGAACGATGCTTGTTTCAGCGCCTTGTGCAGGAGCAATTTCAATCCATCTCATTTCACCGTTCTTTTCTTCTGAAACAACACGAAACCCGAGTTTTTCCGTCCAAAAGCTCACCGCTTGGTCTTGGTTATTGACATACAGCATGATTTGACCGACTTTGCTAATCATCATAGACATTTTCCACTCCCTACATGGTAGTTAAAAACCCGACGCTCCTAATCCTTTCCATCCCGACGGTATCTGATACACGATGCCAAAGGACTTGTCTAACTTGACTTCATCATAGCATGAATAATCAGATAGGATTTCTATTCAATTGCGCATTTAAGAAAAAGGAATTGCATTTCGTAAAAGAGGAGCATATACTCACAAATAAAAGTGAGTAATCACTCGCTAATCGAAAAAGGTCATCTTTAGACTGGTTCCATGGCTTGTTTTTTTCTCATAAAAAGAAAGTGATTACTCACTCCATTACGCAGGTAGGGGGAAGCGTTTATGAAACCAGTTGTTCGCTCCATATGTATCGGGGGACTGTTACTGGCATTGTCGGGCTGCAATTGGACATCCGAAAATCATCCGTCTCTGTCCGGCACAATCGAGGCCATCGAGCTGCCGATCGTAGCGGAAGTAGGCGGATTGGTTACAAACGTTACGGCAGAAGAGGGAAGTGCAGTAAAACAAGGACAAGTGCTAGCCCAAATCGATAAACGAAGCTACCAAATTACTGTGGCAGAAGCACAGGCAGCATTGGACCAAGCGACAGCCAGACTAGAAGAGGCGAAGGCTGGTTCACGCGACACGACGATTCAAAGAAGCATGGCCAACGTCCAGCAGGCAAATGCGAATATCCAACTGGCACAAGCGAGAAAAAATCAGGCGGAAGCAGGAAAAGCACGAGCGACTGAGCAGATGACGCAGGTAGAATCGCAATGGCAAGGGGCACAGCAGACCCTTTTGTATCAACAAAAAAGACTCGAGGAAGCAACAGCGCTCTTCGAAAAAGGAGCGATCTCTGCCAAAGACCTCGACACACAAAAAGAAGCAGTGAACCAGGCAAAAACGCAGGCAGATCAATGGGCGGCACAAGTAGCTCAGACACAGGCACAGTACCGATCTGCGCAAGAAGACATCGCTGCTGCTTCGGCCCAAATCGATACAGTACAAGCCGCGCAAGCCGGAGCACAGGCGGATCTCGATCAGGTGAAGGAAGGAAGTACCGATTACGCGATTCGGGCACTACTCGCCACCCAGCAGCAGGCGAAAGCGAAACTGGATCAAGCCTTATTGCAGCTGGAAAAGTCCAAGATTACTGCAACAGACGATGGTACTCTCTTGCGCTCCTCTATCGAACAGGGGGAAGTAGCCAAAACGGGTGCTACCTTGTTTACGATGATGAAGCCAGATCAGCTCGAGCTTGTTGTGTACATCCCGGAAGCACAATTGAATCGGGTGAAAAAAGGGCAAAAGGTTGGTATCAAGGTGGATGCTTATCCTGAGGAGACGTTTACGGGAACGATCAGTCGCATCTCGGAAAAAGCGGAGTTTACGCCGAAAAATGTACAGACGCCGGATGAACGCACCAAGCTTGTGTTTGCTGTTACGATACACATCACAGATGGACTCGACAAAATCAAACCAGGTATGCCTGCCGATGTGCTGTTGGCAGACGAGGAGGGAGGTCAATGAACGCCGCTATCCAATGCGAGCAGTTGACGAAGCGTTTCGGAGATCGAGTAGCCGTGAACAGTTTGACGCTGACGGTTCCGAGAGGTTCGATTTACGGTTTTTTGGGTCCGAATGGCTCAGGGAAATCGACCACAATCCGGATGCTTTGCGGTTTGTTGACCCCGACGACGGGAAAGGGGACGGTACTTGGCTTCGATGTCATGACACAGAGCGAGGAAATCAAGCAGCGGATCGGGTACATGTCGCAAAAGTTCAGCCTGTATGAAGATTTGACAGTGGAGGAGAATCTCGATTTTTATGCCGGAGTTTATCAATTAAACAGTGCAGAACGAAAGCAGCGGAAAGCGGAGCTGATTGAGATGGCAGGCCTGACCGGCAGGGAAAAGCAGCTTGCGGGTTCGCTGTCAGGAGGCTGGAAGCAACGCCTCGCGCTCTCCTGCGCTCTTTTACACAAGCCGGAGCTGTTGATTTTGGACGAACCGACAGCAGGAGTCGATCCTGTTTCCCGCCGGATTTTTTGGGACGTCATTCATGAGCTGGCGCGACAGGGAATCACCGTGTTGGTGACCACACACTACATGGATGAGGCGCAGACATGCGATTGGATCGGCTTTATCTTTTTCGGCAATCTGCTGGCGGAAGGCACTCCACAAGAGCTGATCGATCGTATGGGAGTAGGCAATCTGGAAGATGTCTTCATCGATCTGGTTAGGCAGGAGGAAGCCAGACAGGCGGGGGAGGAGGGAGTCCGATGAGGCATTTTGTCTGGGAGCGTTACTGGTCTGTAGTAAAGAAGGAAGTCATCCAAATCAAGCGGGATCGTCCCAGTCTGGCGATTGCACTGGTCATGCCGCTGATGCTGTTGTTTTTG
The DNA here is from genome assembly GCF_050477165.1 of Brevibacillus sp. FIR094. NCBI lineage: Bacteria > Bacillati > Bacillota > Bacilli > Caryophanales > Paenibacillaceae > Brevibacillus > Brevibacillus sp. FIR094. The sequence continues at coordinate 94,389 of NZ_JBEAES010000004.1, forward strand.
TTCGGATATGCGGTCAATACAGACGTCAATGACATCCAGATGGCCGTTTGGAATCAAAGTCCTTCTGCTGCCAGCAGGGAACTGGTGGATCAGTTCGTCAATACGCGTGTATTCGAGGTCGCAGCCCATGTAAGTGGCTACGAGGAGATCGAAGCTATGTTAGACGATGGCTCCGTAAATGTAGCGCTCATTATCGGGCCAGACTACACCCGCAAGCGTGATCGAAATGAGCCGGTAGATGTGCAGATGCTCATTAATGGTTCCGATCCGAATATCGCCCGGACTGCCACTTCCCAAGCTCAGTTGATCGTCCAACATCAAGCGATCACGTTGCAGGAAATAAAGCTGCAAAAACAAGGCTTGGGGGAGCTGGAACAGCCACTCGGCTTGGATACACGTGTGCTGTTTAACCCCAATATGGAGAGTATTGTCTTCAATATTCCCGGTTTGATCGGCTTGATTATGCAAAACGTCACGATGATTTTGACGGCGTTTTCCCTCGTACGTGAGAAGGAGCGGGGAACGATGGAGCAGTTAATCGTGACTCCGATACGCCCATTGGAGCTGATGCTCGGCAAAATTACCCCCTATGTAGGTGTAGGTCTCTTTTCGTTTTGTCTGGTGCTATTGGTTGGAACATATTGGTTCGGGGTTCCGGTTAAAGGTAGCATTTCGCTTTTGGTGACGTTGTCTGTCTTGTTTTTAGTGACGACGCTTCTTTTGGGCATTTTCATTTCTACGGTGGCAAAGACCCAGCTTCAAGCGATGCAAATGGCATTCGCCTTTATCCTGCCCAGCGTGCTTCTCTCCGGCTTTATGTTCCCGCGCGATTCGATGCCGCTCGTGATACAATGGTTAGGCGGGCTTGTCCCGTTGACCTATTTTCTGGAAATCTTGCGGGGAATTTTCTTAAAGGGCGTAGACATCGATGCGCTCTGGAAAGATGTCGTCGGAATGAGCAGCTTCTGTCTTTTGATCCTGACCATCGCTATCCTGCGATTCCGCAAGAAGATCGAATAAGAGGAGCGTAATAGAAGGATGAACAAGCCGCCAACATTTGTAGAAGGCCTGTTGGAATATGTAGAAGAGTTGAAAGACGAGAGTGAGATGACGGAGAAGCAGCGCAATATTTTGCGTGCATCAGTGAAGCTGTTCGCCGAAAAAGGCTTTCATGCCAGCTCAACCTCTGAAATTGCCAAAGAAGCAGGAGTGGCAGAGGGCACGATTTTTCGCCACTACAAATCGAAAAAGGATATTTTACTTGCCGTCGTAGCACCTGTATTGGTCAAATTCGCGGCGCCTTTTATTTTGAAGGATGTCCGTGAGATATTCAAAGAGCAAAATAAAAAAACATTCTCCCAAATCGTGACAGAGCTGTACCGAAACCGGATCGACTTGGTGCTGGCGAATGAAAAGCATATTCGCATTTTGCTGCAAGAAGCCTTTTTCCATGACGAAATCAGGGAAGCACTGATCGCTACAGTTTTCACGGGTGTGAAGGAGATGGCAAATAAGCTAATCGAGGCAAAGGTAGAGGTAGGCGAATTACGTCCCCTCCCGACACAGGCTGTCTTTCGGGCGATTCTGTCCTCGATGATCGGGCTCGTTTTGTTCCGGCAAGTTCTGGATACCGATGAATTTACGCAGTTCAGCGACGACGAACAAATCGCACTGACCGTAGATATTTTGCTAAATGGGATTGGAAATCACTCTATCTAAAAATTTTTATCGATAAGTGAACATTTTTCTCTCTATTTGGGTATAGAAATCCCTTCTGGGAATGGTATAATTGCAAACAACTTTTTGCTGTTTTTTATGGAGGAGAGTAAACCATGCAATTGTTATCAGAGAGAGAATGGCTCGCGTATCGAGAGAAAAATAAAGATCGGGCACGCATGCTGATTTCTTGCCCGGACCGCGCGGGTATCGTCGCGGCGGTGTCGAACTTCTTGTTCCAACAAGGAGCCAACATCGTTCAATCTGACCAGTACACAACCGATCCGGAAACAGGCCGGTTTTTCATGCGCATTGAATTCGATCTCATCAATCTGGACGAGCGCTGTGAAGAGATCAAGGAAGCATTCAGCCCTGTAGCCGAGAGCTTTGGTATGGAATGGTCCTTGGTCGAAGCAAACAAGCGCAAGAAGGTCGCGCTGTTTGTTTCCAAAGAAGATCACTGTCTGTTGGAGCTCTTGTGGCGCTGGAAGTCCGGGGAGCTGTTCGCGGATATCGCGGTTGTCGTCAGCAACCATCCTGACATGCAGGAGACTGTCGAGTCCTTCGGTATTCCGTATCGTTGCATTCCAGTCACGAAGGATAACAAGCCGCAGGCAGAAGAAGAGCAGATTGCAGCGGCGGAGGGTGTTGATCTAATCGTTCTGGCTCGCTACATGCAGATTTTGTCCCCGCGCTTTTTGGAGGACTATGCGATGCGGATTATCAATATCCACCATTCCTTCCTCCCAGCCTTTGTCGGAGCGAAGCCTTACGAGCAGGCGTATCGTCGCGGCGTGAAGCTGATCGGGGCGACTGCGCATTACGTAACGGAAGAGCTAGACGCAGGTCCAATCATCGAGCAAGACGTTCAACGTGTATCGCATCAGGAAGACGTCGAGGCACTGAAGCAGCTGGGACGTCAGGTGGAGCGTACGGTGCTTGCACGTGCAGTTCGTTGGCATCTGGAGGATCGGGTGCTGGTGTACGGTAATAAAACAATTGTGTTCCCATAAGCATTGCGCATAAGAAGAGGCTATTCCTTGAAGGAAACGCCTCTTTTTTGCATGTGGCTACACTCACGAAGACCTCTCACGCTTTAACAACTCCAGAAACTGAGCGACAACAGGCCGCTGGTCGGTCTCATCCTCTCGCGTACACACGTAAACGGGACGCTTGATCTCCACTCCTGGCACGGTTACCCGACCGACCTCTCCACGCTCGACCATTTCGCTAACGGCTGGAGCAGGCGCCAGCATCGTTCCATACCCTGCCCGAACGGAGTGAATAGATTCAACCAGACCATGATATTGAAGACCTACCTGTGGACGCTTGACACCATGCTCACGACAAAGGGCAAAGAGCCAATCCCTGGTCGAACTGCCTTGCTCCCGCAACAAAAACGGTTCCTCGACGAGCTGCTCCATACGGATCTCCTTACCTGCAAGCGGATGATGGGCGGGCAAAATAAACCAATAGGGCACATCCATCAAATGAAGCCGCTTGATGGGCAACTCATCCCACGATTCCTTAATGATGATAGCCACATCGACCTCACAGCTAAGAAACAGTTCAATGGATTGCATGGAATTGCGCGTACGGATTTCCACATCGACCCCTTCATAGAGCTGCTTATACTGAGCGAGCCATTGCGGTACGAGGTAGTGGGAGGGGAGATAGGTAGAAGCGATCCTCAGCCGTCCCTTCTTCCCTTGCTTCATCTCTGTCAGCTGTGTTTCGATTTCGCGCTCCCAGTCGTAAATACGACGTGCTTTTTCAAAAAGAAAACGTCCCTCATAGGTGAGAGAAATGCCGCGACCTTCCGGGACGAGCAAGGTCATGCCCAACTCGTTTTCCAGCTTGCGGATTTGGGCACTGACGGCAGGTTGACTGATCGTGAGTGCGATTGAAGCTTCGGTGACACTGCCTCGTGACGCTACTTCTACGAAAATGCGGAGTGCATGTAAGTTCATTCTGTACCTCGATTCATAACTTTTGTTTATGAGTTATAGATGAAGATGTATTAGAAACGATGAGTGATTGCGCGTAAGGTATAGCTCATAAAGACAGAAAACGAGTAGAGAGAAGGATCAGGAGATGAGAGAGGTCAGTGGAAAGACACAAGTCGTGGCAGTCGCACTGGTGACAGCATTATGCATGATAGGAGATTCGATGCTTTATGTGGTGCTTCCTCTTTTCTGGAAGGAGGCGGGGTTAACTTCATTGTGGGAAGTAGGGGTATTGCTTGCGGTGAACCGTTTCATCCGTGTACCACTCGGCCCCCTTGTTGGAAAATGGTATGAGCGCTCGGGAGGACGTACGGGTTTGATTGTGGCAGTGGTGCTTGCTTTTCTAACGACGCTCTCGTACAGCTTGGAAGGCTTTTGGCTGTGGCTTGTGATGCGATGCTTATGGGGAGTGGCTTGGACATTTTTAAGGCTAGGTGCGTATTCCTTGATCGTGACCGTTTCCGAAGGACATAATCGCGGGCAGCTCATGGGTTTGTACAACGGACTTTATCGATTGGGCAGTCTTGGCGGCATGCTGGTCGGAGCGCTGCTGGCTTCTTGGTACGGGCTGTCTGTTGCTTCCATCGCTCTCGCGGTGCCTTCCTTGTTTGCATTGATTCTCGTTTTTCGCTATATACGGCCTTCCTTTACCAGTCAGGATCAGACAGGAGTGAAGCGGTTGGTAGCAGGAAAACGTATGTGGAGCCAGAGAGCGGTGCTGATGACGATGATTACGGCACTACTCGTCACGATGGTGTACCAAGGGATATTTACCTCCACGTTAAGTAGAGTGGTCGAAATACGCGATCCATTTATTGTGGTCGGCGGAATTGTGTTAGGGGCAGCAGTTATTGCGAGTCTGGTACAAGGCATACGCTGGGGATGGGAACCGTGGGCTGCCCCGTTAGTTGGTGCGCTGTCTGACAAGCATGGTAGGACGAAAATGTTCATAGGGACTTTGCTTGTCGCTTCGTTTCTGTTTGCTGCGTTGCAAGGAACGACACCCCTGCAAGGAACGAGTGCACTCGTGATATGGTTTGCTATTTTATTCGGTATTCAGTTGACCGCGACAATTATCACGACTGTGTTGGATACACTCGCGACGGATGTAGCAGCGAGACAAGTCAATAGCCATGCATTGATGACACAATATTCAGTCGTGAGCGATTTGGGCGCGGCGTTGGGGCCGCTCCTTGCCTTTTGGCTGGATGAACATGTAGGACTGGGTGTGATGTACATCGGGATTGCTATTGTGCTGTTTATGCTTGCACTAGCCTGGTTGGGCCGACCGAAGTTGATCAAGATGGAAAACGTCTCTTGATCGTGGCCATGACGTGGGCAATCGCAGCCTCTTTGTCAGGACCGTGCAGCAGCATATGATTGGAATTCTCGTACCAAGAAATGTGCGGGGAAGCCGCTTCATCCACACTGGTCGCGAGTATTTGTGCACTCACGGCGTGGACAGTATCATCCCGCCTTGCTTGCAGCAGGACGTATGGCGTCGTAATTTTGGACAAAAGCGGCTTCGTTTCTGCCAACAGCCTGCGAAATTGCAGCATGCTGCTAAAAGGGATTCTGCCGATGCCATGTATGTAGCGTTTGGAGTGGGTAGAGAAATCCTCACGCAAATAGTGCATCGCCTCTTTGACATCCCAATATTTATAAGGAGTGTTGAGGGTAAACAGCAGGGCGACGGGGTATTTCGTCGTCAAGTGAAAAGCGAGCAGTCCCCCCATAGAAAATCCGATGACCACGATGGTGTCAGCGCGCATGGCCAGTCGCTTGTAGCCTTCTTCTGCCGAGCGGAGCCAGTCGTGGCGGGTGCTTTTTGCCATGTGACGACGAGTAGTCCCATGACCCTCCAAGGTAGGGCATTCCACGTGATAGCCATCCGCGCGGAGCTTTTTGGCGAGTGGGAGTATGTCGTTGATGTCTCCGGCAAATCCATGGATGAGTAAGCAACCGACTGTTCCTGACATGGAATCTCTTCCTCTCAGATACTGGGAAATTTGATGGATCATCCATATTATATACGAAAAAGTGAAAAGGAGGCGACCGCGCAAGTGTGTCCACACCAAGTAAAAAAAGGAAAGAAAAAGCGACTTCACGCAGCTGCGATGAAGTCGGCTCTTTTACTAACGGAGTTCTGTACCTGAAAAATAGGTTACAGCCCAATGGTTTTCAGTTCTGGAGAGATAAGTAGCGTAGGTTGCGTGCAGGCTTGGATATCTTCCGCTGTATAGCCTTCTGCTACTTCGACGAGGACAAGTCCGTCTGGTGTTACGTCCATGACAGCTCTGTCCGTAATGATACGGTTGACAACCTTCTTGCCGGTAAGTGGTAGGGCACATTCATTCAAGATTTTTGTCTCACCATGCTTGTTGACATGATCCATGATGACGACGATTTTTTTCGCGCCATGGACGAGATCCATGGCACCGCCCATACCCTTGACCATTTTGCCAGGAATCATCCAGTTTGCGAGATCACCCGCAGCAGAAACCTCCATCGCCCCCAAAATAGCGAGATCGATATGGCCGCCGCGAATCATCGCAAACGATTCAGCACTGGAGAAGTAGGCCGCACCTGGAATAGCCGTAACGGTTTCTTTTCCGGCGTTGATGAGATCAGGATCGAGGTTTTCCTCTGTCGGGTAAGGGCCAATTCCGAGCAAGCCGTTTTCCGATTGCAGAACGACCGTTTTTCCTTCCGGGATGTAGTTGGCGACGAGCGTGGGCATTCCAATCCCCAAGTTTACGTAAAAGCCATCTTCTATTTCCCCGGCGGCACGAGTGGCGATTTGCTCACGTGTAAGCGACATCTGTGATTTCCTCCCTTGAATGTAATCCGGTTCTCTCTTTTGCTGTTTACGAGCGGACAGTGCGTCGTTCAATGCGCTTTTCGAACGAAGGCGCCTGTATCACACGTTGCACATAGACACTTGGTGTGTGAATATGCTCAGGGTCCAGTTCACCTGTCTCTACGATTTCTTCCACTTCGACGATGGTGATTTTTCCGGCTGCTGCCATCATCGGATTGAAGTTTTGGGCTGTTTTGCGGAAGACGAGATTCCCCATCTTGTCAGCTTTCCACGCCTTGATCAGTGCGAAATCGCCCGTGATGCCATACTCAAGCAGGTACTCTTTTCCCGCGAAATCGCGCGTTTCCCGTCCTTCAGCGATAGGTGTGCCGACTCCAGCTGGGGTATAGAATGCTGGAATACCAGCTCCGCCTGCACGAATTCTCTCCGCGAGGGTTCCTTGTGGCGTCAACTCGACTTCGAGCTCACCCGACAGAAATTGACGTTCGAATTCCTTATTTTCTCCCACATAAGAGGAGACCATTTTTTTGATTTGCTTTTCGCGTAAAAGGAGACCGAGTCCCCAATCATCTACTCCACAGTTATTTGAGACGACAGTCAAGTTTTTCACTGCTTTGTCTCGCAGGGCGATAATCAGATTCTCCGGAATTCCTACCAGTCCGAAGCCGCCCACTAATAAAGTGGCACCATCGTGAATATCAGCCACGATGTCCGTGTAAGAAGTGTAAATTTTGGCCATGACGATCACTCCCACCATGAAAAAATAAAAGATTTGTGTAAGCGCTAACAATAGGGGCGATGCAGTTGCCCCGTTTTCCTGCCCTTCTATCATACAAGATACGAGTTACAAACAAGTGACGAGACATTTGGATTATAAAAAATAATATAAAATGACAGAAAAGTAGTACAACTATACCATGTTTTTCTGTAAAATATATTTTGTCAATAATCGTCGATTCTTTGTCAGCATAGGAAGATTCAGGGGGAAATGTGGGGTTGCAGGAATGAAAAATACGAATAAATGGATGAGTCTCACGGTTGTGGTCCTGCTGCTCGTAGGGTGCGAAAAGCTAAATGAGGATGTTTCAAGTCTGAAACGAACGAAAGAAGAAACGGTCATCAAGGTAAAAACGGTAAGTGCGTATACGGTGGAGAATGGCAAGGATGAGCGACTGATGGAAGTATCAGGCGTAATGGCACCGCGTCAGGAGCTGGCTTTATCGTTTGGCGCTTCAGGCAAAATTTCAGGCATTCTCGTTGAAAAAGGAGCCACTGTCAAGGCGGGCCAGACGTTGGCGACATTAGATGGAACGGCCCTACAGCAAGGAATTAACGCAGCCCAAGGACAGGTAGCAAGTGCTGCGATCAAGCGGGAAAAGGCCGCCAAGGGACCGGAGAGTCATGAGGTGCAGACCAAGAAGCTGCAGGTAGAAAAAGCGAGAGAACAGATGCAAAAAGCTCGCGACGAACTTTCCAAAGCGGAGATTCTGTATGCGAATGGAGCCATCTCAAAAGATGAAAAAGACAAGCTGACCTCAGTATTGCGACAGGCCGAGCTGAGTCTGGAAGAAGAACAAGTTGCGTACAACAACCTGCTGAAGGGCGCCGATCCACTGGATGTCGAAGAAGCCAATACAAGTGTCCAGCAGGCCAATGTTCAATTGAGTCGCGCGAAGCAGGAAGCGGCTGATGCGGTGATCAAAGCTCCGTTTACAGGTGTGGTAGCTGCGATCACCAAGACAGCGTCGGAGCAAGCTGGACCTGGGACAGAGGTCATTCGGATGGTCGATACGAGCTCTTGGCTTGTCAAGCTGCAGGTAGAAAGGGAGCAAATCGCCCATTGGCAGGCAGGTAAAGTGGTAAAGGTGAAAGCTCCGGACGGCAGTGAAGCAGAAGGAAAAGTGACATTTGTCTCGCCTGTTATGGATACCAGCTTAGGCTCTTATCCAGTCGAGGTGACCGTAGACGGCAAGAATGTAGCGTGGAAGGGTGGCATGACTGTCACTTGTCAGTATTCGTTGCCAGCGTCAAATGTTGCGCTCGTTCCTGTTAGCAGCATCGGTGTCTCTGATGAAGAATATTACGTCATGAAAATCAATGAACATTCAGTGGAAAAGACGTTTGTCAAAGTGGGGGCATTGCAAGGAACCTTCTATGAGGTAGTGGAAGGCCTCGTGCCTGGTGACCAGATTGTTGCGGCAGGCTTGTCGTATGTAGTGGATGGTGAGGCGGTGAAGGTGGCGGATGAATAACAAGACATTTTTATCGATTGTCCCCTCCTTTGCCCGCATTTTGGCGGTCATATGCTGTCTACTTGCGCTAGGAGCATGGCTCGGTCTGGATATCAAAACTTTTCCGGATCGGTCTGTGCCTGAATACACAATCACTCTCTCAGCACCCAAACTCTCCTCGGCCGAAGTAGACGAATCAGTCGCGAGAAAAGTAGAGGAATCGGTACGTTCATTGGGCAGTGTGCTTACGATTGCTTCCGAATCTCGGACGGGGTCAGCGGTTATTACTGTAAAAACATCGGAACAAATCGGTTCCGATTACAAGGAACGGTTGGAAAAGAAGCTGGGAGAAATCACGAAGCAGCTGCCAGTGCAGGAGTGGAGCGTCAGTCAAAGTAATCTGGCAGATAGCAAAATTGGCTTTTATGTCCTGTACGGCACAGACTTGCAGACCTTGTCTGACGTTGCCCAAAATACCGTCTACGACAAATTGATCAATCTACCAGGAATCGCTCGCATCGAAATGGACAAGCAAGCCTTGAAAGAGCAGGTAGATATCATTTTCCGACCGTCCATGCTACTCGCCTACGGGCTCACACCTGCTGATGTTTTGTCGCAACTGCCGACAGATGTGGTAGGGGAAGAGGTAGGTTCTGTTGGAGCTGATAAGGATCGAACCATTATTCAATGGACGAGTAAATCGGAAGGGATGCAAGATCTGGGTAAGCACTTGATCCCCACCGAAAAAGGATACGTGCCACTAAATACGTTGGCTGACATTCGTGATCGACGCGGGAGCAAAGGCGAACAAATCGGGATGTATCGAGGCTCGCCTGCATTAGGAATCACGGTGTACGCAGCAGATGTCGGTCAATTGCCTGTAATCAGCAAGCAAGTAAAGGAAGCGGTTGCCGAGTTGAATCAGGCTTCAGGCGGCAAGTACCGCCTCGATTTGTTTCGTGACGACGCGCAGACCATCACCGCTGCACTGAGACAGCTTGGGGCACTGGCTGTTCTAACTGCTGTCATCTGTTCGCTCTTTTTGTACCTGACCCGAAAACAATGGGCAGGGGCTGTACTTGCGCTTTTTGCAAACGTACTTGCGGTCGGCAGTGTTCTTGGGGGCATGTGGCTTTGCGGAATCTCATTGACGCTCTCCACGCTTGGACCACTCGTGTTGTTTTCGCTATTATTCACAGGTGCAGGCTCTGCGTTGTTTCATCAGTTTTCTCGCCTGCCCTCGTACTCGTTTGTTCATTGTTTGCAAGTGGCGTGGGGCTTGATGAAGCCGTTTTTACTCACGGTTGTCGTAGTGGCAGCCTGTTGGACAGGTGTCGTTTTCACTGATTTCCTCAAAGCAGAAGACAAGGTTGTCTTGTACGATGCTTGGCCCGTTCTTATGCTGGGGATGTTTGCTCTTATTCTTGTCTATGGATTTATCACGCCGGTACTGACAGGAACTTGGCTGGAAGCTTCCGAACGAGGAGAGAAGGAAACACCACGGGCCTCCAATAAGGTGACAAGTTATTTTCAAGATCGTTGGGAACGACTGGTGGAACAAGGGTATTTGCCTTTTGGAATCACGCTGGTTGCCTCGCTTGTCTTTGTCTTTTTACTCAAGTCGTTTATTCTTGTAGATCCGTACGCCAAGCTTGATTATGGGGAAAAGTCGCTTTCTTTGCCAATGGTGCAGGGAAGCAGCATCGATGAGGCCATGCGGGCAGCACAAATAGCTGAGGAGCGTTTACTCGCCATTGACGAAGTCCGAGATGTCTACACGATTGCCTCCGAAGAAAATCTGCGTTTTCAACTAAAGCTCGTGGACAAATACGATTGGACGCAATCAGTCTCGGAGCTGGAAAAAGTACTGGACAAAGAGCTGCGAGATATTCCTCAGACAGATCCGTTTGCGCTGGTCATTAATAAAGACAAGGCAACACGTCTCGTCTTGACGATCATGGGCCCATCCTTGCAAACGACGCAGAACATTGCGAATGAAGCATTGGCATTCATGGAAAAACAGAGTGTGAAGGATAAAGAGGGGCGAGAACTTGTAACAGATGAACGAATCGGTCCAGGTGCAGAGGGGACCTTTATCGACATTCGTCCGAAACAAGAGATGCTGGCACGTTACCGGATTACGCAAGAGGAGATCAAGAGACAACTGGAGAGCTATTTGGGAGAAAAAACAGCTGGCAGTGTCAATTGGAACGAGCGTCAGGTACCGATCCACATCCGATTCCCTGACGGGTGGATGGACTATCCGGATCAGGTGAAAAATATATTGATTCTAACATCACAAGGTACGGTGCGATTATCTGAGCTGGTAGATTGGTCGATCGGCAGCGAACCGCCCACTTATCAACGGGAAGACGGACTGTATGTCTTCAAGGTAAGCAGTGCCGTCTCAGACCCAAGTCGAATTGAGCTATGGTCTTACATCATCCCATATTCTATGCAAGAAAAGGTGACGATACCCGAAGGCTACACGGTATATAACGACGATGAGCTGAAGAAATTGGAGGAGAAAAAGCTCAACAAGGTTGATTGGACCAGCCGGTTCTTGACGATTGGCAGTCTGGTTGCCCTCGTATTTATCATGAGTTTGCTTTTCCAACGCAGAATGCGCGATGGATTATTTGCCCTCGTTCTTTTGCCTGTCTTGTCTGGAGGCTTTGCGCTGGGATTGCTGTGGCTGGATCGACCCATGAACATTATGAGCTTCTATGGTATGGTTGCTGCCATTGCGGTCATCGTTTTGCAGGCACTTCTTGCGCTGGATGAGCTGTACAAGGCCCAAGCCGAACAGGAGCGAGTCTGGGACGGTATCAAGCTGGGGGCCAAACGCACCATGGTCAATCAAGCGGGGATATATGTAGCGATTGCGTTAGCCAGCCTTCCACTAGCTGGGGGCTTGGGTACTGGGAATGATTCGTTTGCGTCTTTTGCCAGCGTATTGTTGTTTGGCATTCTAATGGGGGCTTTTGCCACAATGGCTCTTCTTCCAGGTATGCAACATGCAGCTGTTCAACGACAGGCTGCCCATTCTGAGATGTCCTTGCCGATCCTTGCTCGTCATTTGCGGATTTGGTGGGAAAACAACCAAGTACGTCGCCGCGATTTCAAAGAAAGAAAACGGGAACAGGCTCGCTCACAAAAAACAGGGCAAGTCGAAGTCTCGAGCCACGATTCCCGGGAGTATGTGCCTGTACAAGAGGACTTCCTGCCTCTTTCTTCTTCTACACATGACGCCAACCGCTAAAATAGGTTGGCGTTTTTCTTTTTCAATCGTTCACGTAGCTGTAACCGACTAATCAGGTATACGTCATGGTAAGATAGGAAAGAGAATCGAAAGCAGGGGGTAGTAAACACGTGCGTCGATATCGAAAAGTATGGGATTACTTGCTTTTGATTGGCATTCTACTCGGGTTGTTCATTTCTTCTTCACAGCCATACGCCAAGCAAGACATGCGAGGGACGATAGACAAGCTAGTGGATGAACAGAGCTTACAGGACCGTATAGGCGACATATCCATTCCTTATGGAGGCAAGGATGTGAGCTTGGAAGAAAAGGGAGCAGCTGGTTTTATTGAGTTCTTGATACGGAAAGGGATACACTTTACTGTTTTTGCTCTCTTGGCTTTTAGCTGGTATCGTGTGTTTTCGCATAAGCTTTCGTTTGGGCAAGCACTGCCCTGGAGCGCTTTTTGCAGTGTGATGACGGCTGTTTTGGATGAATGGCACCAGACGTTTACACCGGATCGAACCGGAATGGTGCAGGATGTTTTGCTCGATGCATCTGGATCTGTCACGATGTTGTTGATAATTGCTCTCAATTACCTGTATTCACGAAGAGCATATCGTTATAAAATGTAGGGAGCCTATCCATCCTAGGAGGAGAGAAGGCTGCGATTGAATGATTGGAGAGTGGATTAGATCGTGGTAGAAAAAAAGAATGTCCTTGTACTGAACTGCGGAAGTTCTTCGGTGAAGTACAAGCTATATGAAATGCCTTCCAAAACATTGATTGCACATGATTATTTGGAGCAAATCCAGCGTGACCAATATGAAGATGCTATTCGGGGAGTGTTTGAATCCCTCAAACAATATTCGATAGATATCGTTTCCCATCGTGTTGTCCATGGCGGCGAAGCATTTAAGCAGTCCGTTATTATCAATGACCAAGTAAAAGAAGAAATTCGTAACCTGTCCCGTTTCGCCCCGCTGCATAACCCTATTAACCTGATCGGGATCGAAGTTGCTCAAAGTCTGTTTCCTGATTTGATTCACGTTGCTGTTTTTGATACCGCGTTCCACCAAACAATGCCACCATCCTCGTATTTGTACGCACTGCCTTATGAATACTACGAGCAATACGGTATTCGTAAATACGGTTTCCATGGAACCTCTCACCGATATGTCATGGGTCGTGCAGCAGAAATGATGGGTCGCCAGAAAGAGCAGCTTCGTCTGATCAGCTGCCACATCGGAAGCGGGGTAAGTATCACGGCGATCCGAAATGGAGAATCGTATGATACTTCGATGGGTATGACACCGTTGGCTGGTTTGTCCATGGGTACGCGCAGTGGAAACATTGACCCAGGTATCATCCCGTATATTGAGGAAATTGAAAAGACCGACACGGCTGGCGCTATTAAGATTCTCAATAACAATAGTGGACTCATGGGCGTATCGGGTGTATCCAATGATTTGCGCGACGTTATGAAAAAAGCAGAAGAGGGACATCTCCGCAGCAAGTTGGCACTGGAATTGTTTACTACTATTCTACATAAGCATGTGGGACTGTACCTTGCTCGACTGAATGGAGTAGATGGTATTATCTTTACAGCAGGTGTTGGAGAGAATAGTGCTGCCGTGCGTGATTTGGTGTGCTCTGGTCTGGAATTTGCCGGGGTAAACCTGGATCGTGAAATAAACCGAACCAGCAAAGGTGAGACATTCATCAGCACGAAATACTCTCCGGTAAAGGTCATGGTAATCCCGACAAATGAAGAACTTGTAATGGCAATGGATGCATTCGAACTGGGGCATAACTAGCTTTGAATATGCGCCTAGAAAGAATAGGCTTTTCAGTATTGGAATTTCTCTGCTATACTAAGAGAATGAGGCTTCTGGTTTGAGGTTCTCACCATTTTTCTGAAAAAATAAAAGGAGTGCAAACTGGATGGCAGTACAAGTGGGAAGCATCATCGAAGGAAAAGTGACAGCGATTAAACCGTTTGGGATGTTCGTAGCAGTCAGCGAAACGGAGCAGGGGCTGGTCCACATTTCCCAAGTAGCAAACGGTTTTGTTAAGGATATCAATGATCACTTTACCGTGGGGGCACAAGTAAAGGTAAAAGTACTCTCCATTGATGATGCAGGTAAAATCTCGCTTTCGGTTCGCGCAGCACTCCCAGCGCCTGAGCGTCCGGAACGTGAAGAACGCCGTGGTGGTGGATATCGTGGAGGCGACCGCGGAGGGAATGCAAAACGAGATAGCGGAGCTTCTTTCGAAGACAAGATGAAAAAATGGATGAAGCACAGCGAAGAGAACCTTGCGACAATCAACAAAAAGAACGCAAAACGCGGCTACTAAGCCTTGCGATAACGTAAGAAGGACGGGATCAATCTCCCGTCCTTTTTTGCGTTTCCTATTCGAGAGGATTCCCCTCTTTTTCCCAGTATTCAATCCCGCCGAGCATCTCTTTTACTCGAAAGCCGAGAGCAGCTAGTTTTACGCAAGCCTTTGCAGCACCGTTGCAGTTGGGACCCCAGCAGTAGACGACCATGAGCTTGGTCGGGTCTAGAGCAGCCGTCGTTTCAGCGGAAATAAGCGAATGGGGGAGATTTAGAGCCCCGGGAACGTGACCATCCCGATACGCTTTGTCGCTGCGAGCATCCAGGATGTAGAAGCCTTCCACACGATTTTGGATGTCATTCCATACATCAGCGACATCTGTCTCGAGAGAAAGCTTTTCGAGAAAATGAGCGCGGGCTACTTCGGGTGACGCGGCGGGTATTTGCAAAATAAGGGACATATCAAAATCCTCCTCATTACGTGTGATGGTTTATGTACAAAGCATAGCATTGAAGCAATCATCACAGTTATCTATACTATTCAATAAAGATCATTACTAATTTCTATGGGAGGAACCGGGATGGAGCTGGTCTATTTACATACTTTTCGCGAAGTAGCCCGTTATGGGAGCTTTACACGGGCAGCAGAAGAACTGGGCTATGCTCAACCGACGGTAACGGCACAAATGCAAAAGCTGGAGCAGTCGTATGGCGCCCCGCTATTTGAAAGATACGGACGCAAGCTGCGACTGACGCAAGCAGGTGAAGCCTTGCTGCCGTATGCACGGGAATTGATTCGTCTGTATGGGGAATCTAAAGAAGTGATTAAGCAACAGACGACAGGGCCGATTGCCATTGGAACGATCGATACATTGGCGGCGTTCTTTCTGCCGCCGTATTTGCAGGCTTTTTGTCAGCAATATCCTCAGGTTGATTTAGTATTGAGGACGGCTGGGGAAGCAGAAATTGTACAACAGATCAAGGATGGCTATCTCGATTTCGGGATCATTTTCGACCGACCTTGTACAGACCCTGAGCTAGTCACCCACGTTATTCGCGAGGAAGAATTAGTGATCGTCATGCCACCCACCCATCGATTTACGACAGCAACAGCACTCACTGTCCATGATCTGGGCGGCGAGCCACTTGTATTGACCGAAGAAGGCTGTACGTATCGGGGCATGCTGCTGGAGGTCTTTGGAGAGGCGGGGATGAATCAGCGAATCGCCTGCCAGTTCAGCAATCCGGAAGCGATCAAGCAGTGTGTACGCTGTGGCTTGGGTGTGGCATTGCTGCCGCTCATGGCGGTCAAGAGAGAGCTCGCAGAAGAGGTGCTCACAGCCATCCCGTTTCAGTCAGATAAGCCGCCTTTTTCCATTCAGCTTGTTCATCATAAAAAGAAATGGCTATCACCTTCGATGGTGACGCTTGTGGATACGATTACGAGATCACAGAGAGAGGAGTCGTGAGCAGGATGCAGCTAGATACTTCCCTATTTGTCGCATGTATACCCGAAGAGACAGTCCATTCGGGAGTGCAGCTCTATACCGTCAGCTACTACAGTCAAGACTTGCTGGTAAAAGCTGCATTGGCTGTTCCAGAGGCCTATTTTCAGGAGGGAGCATGTCTGTCGGCTCTCCTGTATTGCCGAGGCGGGATAAAAGGAGTGGGACGCGTTAGACCCGAGCGAATCAGTCAAATGGCTGCCTTTGGCTACGTGGTCCTCGCTCCTCATTACCGTGGCAACGAAGGTGGAGAGGGCCGGGATGAATTCGGTGGGGCAGACAGGTATGATGTGTTTGCCGCATTTGAATTGCTCCGTAGCCTGGAGAAGGTGGACAAGGGGCGAATCAGCGTCTACGGCTTTTCACGCGGTGGCGTCATGGCCTTGTTTGCTGCAATGGAGTGCAAGGGCGTGCTGTCTTGCGTCGTATGGAGTGGTGTCAGCGACATGTTTTTGACCTATGAGGAGCGGGTGGATCTGAGAAGGATGCTGCGCAGAATCATCGGTCATCCGCGCAAGCAGGAGGATGCCTACCGCGATCGGACGCCTTTGTATCGGATGGACGAGATTTCTTGCCCTGTGCTGATCATACATGGCACGGAAGATGAGAATGTGGGAGTGGAGCATGCTCATAAATTGGCAGATGCGCTGACGCAGGCAGGCAAACCGTATGAAAAATGGCTGGCGCAAGGGGCCAGCCATCTGTTTGTCGGGGAAGATATGGAGATGTATACGCGCAAAATGTTCGCTTGGCTGGATGCACAAGCCTAATCTTCTTTTGGTGTAAGCGGCAGCGTGATGATGATTTCCGTTCCTTTCCCCAGCTTACTATTCACGTGCAACTCCCCACCGTGGTTTTCGACCATTCGTCGGGAAATCGGCAGCCCCAGTCCTGTCCCATCCTCTTTTAAGGAGAAGAACGGATCGAATATACGCACCAGATACTCTTGGGAAATGCCTTCGCCCGTGTCTCTGACATGAATATGGATAGCTTGATCATCCAGGCGGCTTTCGATGGTGAGAACGCCGCCGTCTTTCATGGCTTCAATGCTGTTTTTCATTAAATTTAACAGGATTTGCTTTAATTGCTCGACATCGACGTGAATGCGAATGCTCGGATCACAGTGGTCTACGATTTGAATCCCATGCAGCATAGCCTCGGCATTCATCAAGGGAAGAATCGAATGAATGACACCGGCTAGGGCAACTTCGCGATAATCGGGCTTGGACGGTTTGGATAGCATCAACAACTCCGTCACAATGCGGTTGACCCGTTCAATTTCCTGCAAGATTAAGGGCAAATAGTACAAATCGCGTTCTTGATTCGATAAACGCTGCTCCAATAGCTGAATAAAGCCGTAGATGACCGTTAGCGGATTGCGGATTTCATGAGCGGCTCCCGCTGCCAACTGACCGACCATGGCCAGCTTCTCAGATTGGTTTAAGTACTCTTGAATTTGCTCCTGCTCCGTAATGTCCAAGAAGGCCACCATCCATCCCGTTTCCTGATTGTGGTGATGATTGTGCAATGGGATGTAGGAGACAAGGGCAATGAATGGTGTGTCGTCTTTTTTGTACAAGGTCATTTTGCGATTGACGAACCATGGAGTCAGCTCATTGCGAGTGGTTGCTTCAAAGGAATCCTTGGACAAGGGGTAGCCGTGATCGTCGAGCCTGACCAAATGCTGTGCCAACTGGTTTACATGAAGACCAACTGTCGCATGAGAACGGGTAATAATCCCAACAGGCAGAGAGTTTAAGATTTGCTCCCGGATATTTTTTTCTTCGGTCAAAATTTGCCGTTGCCTTTTATCTTGTGCGAATAGATTGGCGATGCTGCTCGACATTTTGTTGAACTCCTGCGCCAACTCAAGGAATTCATCTTGATGGGTATAGACGATTTGCTGACCGAATGTTCCTTTCGATACTTCACGTGCTTGCTGCATCAGAGACTGGATCGGGCGCAACAGCTCATTACGGAAGTAAAACGTACAGAACAGCCCAAACAAGATAGAGGCTACGGAAACCGAATACGTTAGGATCAACGAGACTTTGATGCTCTCATTCGAATTCTGAAACTCTTTGTTCGTCTGATACTCTAGCTGATTGAGTGAGAAGGAGAGATCTCGTTCCAATCGATCGAGCAAGGGCTTTACTTCGTTGTCTAGTACATAACTGACGGCTGGAACGTTTCCTGCTTGCAGCAACGGATTGATTTTGTTCAAAAAGATAAAGTCCAGTTGGGATATCGATTCAATAATGGTAAATAAGCCACTGTTCGCCTCGGTTTTGGGAAGCGAGGAAAAGCGAGCCGTATCGATCAGATTTGTATAGTATTGATCCAGATAAGACTCGTCACGTGTCGATGTATACATGTTCAACGCATATGTCTTGGTGTATATCTGATTTTTGACTTCCAGTAAGGCGCTCGTTTGCGGCAAGAGGTTTTGCGTCAAATACACTTCATCAGAGGTGACCTTGGTCATTTGATAGCTGAACAGGGTCGTCACGCAACCGATGAGAAGCATCATTACGAGATAGCTGAGCATGATTTTTTTCTGAAATCCGAGATTGCTGAAAAGGGGCATGCTGATTAACCTCCATACGAGCCACGGGAAGGAATGAGATTTTGCAATTCCCGTTCTAAATCTTCACGTACATTTGTTGGCACCATGTGACCGAATTGACTGAGATGGTTGACTCCTTCGGCAAGTCCGTACATGACTTTTCCATTTGGGAGATCCCCTTGAATAAACTGTTCCATGATGATGCGGTAGCATTGACGAACATCCTGCATCATGGAGACCAGCACGTAGTCTGGAGCGATGTAGCGCTGATCGGCAATGTATCCGATGGTGAATACTCCTGCGCGCTGCGCTTCTGTAATCACTTCAAGATTGAAGCTGTCGCCTGTGGTGTAGATGACATCTACACCTTGAGATATCATGTCGCGAGTCGTGTGAATGGCTCCCTGAATATCATTGAAATCAGGAACTTTTCCCACGACGATAGACGTGTTTGGCGATGCCTTTTTCACACCCTCGATAAATCCTTCTAATTGCAGGAGCTCTGTGGGCTTGTCTACCAAGATGTATCCAACTTTATCCGATTTCGACATCTTCGCCGCAAGTATGCCAACGAGCTTGCCAGCAGGCTTCATATCGTAACGAATCGTCGTCTGATTCGGATGCGGAGCCTCTCCGTTAAAGGAAACAAAGTGTGATTTCGGATATCGAAGCGCCACGTCTGTAAAAGGATCAGAGAAGATGAGGCCATGACCCAGTATGAGATCATAGTCGTTGGCTGCATATTTCTCAGCCACCTTCGTAATCTGCTCCGGTTTTATATTATTGGCGATTTCGAGTGAAAAGTTAAATCTTTTTTGCAGTTCTGTCATACTCTCTAGTGCACTGCTATTCCAGCCCTGATCATAAGTGGGGCCCTCCAGCAACAGGGCGACACGCACTTTGTCAGAAGAATGGCTGCTTTTATTTATGACTTTATCGAGATGCTTCATGCTTGTAACGAATTGACTGGTAATGAGCATTAGCAGCCCGACTACCAAACCGGTAAATAAGACGGGAAATGGCAGCAGCTTTGGCATGCGGGATTCCTCCATAGAAAAAAAGCATAATCCACATGAAAATATAAATACATGTCATGCCTATTATATAGGTTCTCTGAAGGTTGTGCATGGAAAAAAGGGATACGGACAGGCTAATCGTATGGAGAACATCCTGCCAAGCGGGAACAGAAGGGAGGCGTACACGCGATGGAAAACGATATGGTGGAAATCCCCCAGATACATATTCCTGATGAGGTAACACAGGTCGATCGACCGGAGATTGGTGAGACCACTCCACACCCGAAGCCAGATAGCCCTCTGGCGTCGAGCGGGACAGCTGAACCCGCCAGCGACAATGATTCGAAAGAGAGCAGCGAGCGAATCGGCTTTATTTCATAAAACCGATCGGAGTTCGCGCCATTCGACAAAAGAAGTCATTTTCTCTCGTGGACAAGGCTTGCGATTTCTGCAAAAGTAGGAAGTAGAATAGCAAGCGAGATGCGAGGGGATAAGACTGCATGGCCCGATTGCTGATAGTAGATGACGCAGCCTTCACGAGAAGGGTGCTGACGGATATGTTAGGCGAACAACATGAGGTTTGTGGAGAAGCGACTAATGGCTTGGAGGCAATTGAAAAGTACAAGGAGCTCAAGCCAGATATTGTCACGATGGATATTACCATGCCGCACATGCACGGGATTGAAGCCATGCGTCACATCTTGGATTTTGACTGTGATGCCAAAATTTTGATCTGCTCGGCAGTCGGGCACCGACAGAAGGTGCTGGAAGCGATGAAAACAGGAGCGAGTGATTTCGTCGTGAAGCCTTTTCAAAAAGAGCAGATACTCGATGCAATCGCACGACTTTTGTAGATAGGAAAAAGCAAACAGCCGCCAAATCCCGGGTGGAAAGGCGGCTGTTTTTCTATAAGCCAAGATTTACAAGCTGATTTCTATTCCAATGCCGTTTGCTTTCGCACGTTCATAAACCGTTTTGGCAACGGCTGTGTCCAAATAGGCAACACCCACGGATTTGTACAGCGTGATTTCTTCATCGTTTTCTCGGCCAGTTTTTTTCCCAATCAGAATGTCTCCCAGCTCTGCGTGCATTTGTTCGAAGCTCCATTCGCCGCGTTCAATCGGAATGAGCAGATCGCCGGCTTCGTGCGCGGCTCCCTCCAATGTATCGACCACGACTTTGCTGTTTTGTACAGTAGTCAAGTCGACCTCCTGCATATGGGGAAGAAAAGCACCGATGGCATTGATATGCGTACCAGGACGCAAGCGTGTTCCATCAAACAACGGGCTGGTAGCCTTGGTGCTGCAAATCACGATTTCGGCATTCGCAACCGCTTCATTGGCATCGTCCATAACCGTGATTTCGCCTTGCCACTCTGGGTAGAGCGAGAGTAGTGTTTGTTTCATTTCGTCCGCTTTCTCACGTGTGCGGTTATAGAGATAAATGCTTGTCAGTGGACGGACTTCCATGACGGCTTGAATCTGTCCGATGGATTGTGCTCCGCAGCCCAGTACAGCGCAGCTTTGCGCATTTTCTTTTGCCAAGTATTTGGTTGCAACGCCACTGCTTGCACCTGTGCGCATAATCGTCAACAGGCTCGCGTCCATCATCGCCACATGCTGTCCCGTTTTTGCTTCGGTCAATACAATCACGCTTTGGAGTGCTTTGATATCATGCTTGTGATTCTCCGGGAAAATACTGATGATTTTAACCGCTACGTAATCGTCCGTTTCCAAATAGGCCGGCATGTATAGACTGGTTGCTCCGTATTTCGGGTGATCAATGGCAGTACGAACAGGGGTGGTGACGTTTCCTAGCATATGTTCACGGAAGACGTGCTCCACATCGTCCAAGCAATCTTTCATTGTATAGATTTGTTCAATGTTTTCACGGCTTAATATGAGCATCTCATTCTTCCTTTCCATTAGGATTCGTCCAAATCCAAATCCTTTGTTTCCTTCGTAGCAGAAACCGCAATGAGAGAAATAACCCCGGAAATTATGATGTACAAAGCGATTGGCACCCAGGAGTTAAAGGAGCTTAACAAGGCAGTCGCGATCAGCGGAGCAGTACCCCCCGCCAAAGCAGCACCGAGCTGGTAGCCAACCGTAACCCCAGTATAGCGTACATTCGTGCTGAAAATCTCCGAGAACATCGTACCCAATACAGCTGTGACCGGAGCCCAGAGAATCCCGAGTCCGATGACGGTTGCGACGGTAAGCCAAAGGGCTGATTTCAATGACAGCATATAAAAGTAAGGGAATGCAAACAGCATCATCGCTATAGTCCCCGCGATATACAAAGGCTTTCTGCCTACTTTATCTGACAGCATACCCATGTAAGGAATCGCGATGGTTGTCACTAGTGTGGCGATCGTCACGGCATTGAGTACCGTTATTCGGTCGTAGCCCAAGTAATTCGTCGCGTAGGCAATAATAAACGTCGAGAAAATATAGAACGGCGCCGTCTCTACTACTTTGGCTCCGACGGCAATCAGAACAGCTTTCCAGTGATAGCGGAATGTATCTACGATGGGAACTTTCGCAATGTTCCCCGTCTTTTTTGCTTCTTGAAAAGCTGGTGTTTCATCGATACCATTACGAATCCAGAGTCCTAAAAAGACAAGTGCTGCACTCAACAGAAACGGAACTCGCCAGCCCCAAGACATGAATTGATCATCGGGAAGCGCACTCATCAAAGAAATGGCCAACGTACCAAGCAGCATACCGATCGTTACACCCATTTGCGGGATACTTCCAAAAAAGCCACGTCTGCCTTTGCCGGAGTACTCTACGGCGAGAAGCAATGCCCCTCCCCATTCCCCGCCGATCCCCAGGCCTTGAATCAAGCGCATCAGGACGAGAAGAATCGGAGCCCAGATGCCAATGGCATTGTAATCAGGCAGTAAACCGATCAAGACGGTAGCGCCTCCCATCAGCGACAACGTCAAGACTAGCGTTTTTTTACGACCGATTTTGTCCCCGATATGACTGAAGATCACGCCACCCAATGGCCGGATGAAAAAGGGAAGACCAAATGAGAGATAAGAGAGCAGTAAGCCTACACTTGGATCAGAAGAAGGAAAAAATAGCTTGTTGAATACGAGCGATGCCATGGTTCCATACAGAAAAAAGTCAAACCACTCAATGGAGCTGCCAATAAGGCTCGCGACCAACGCTTTGTTTTGAACCTTTTTGGAAACGCCCGCTTGTGTTTGTAATGCCATCGGGTAATCCTCCTTTGTCGGTAGAAATTGAAGTGCCACTTCAATTCATAAGTAAAGTGGCACTTCAATTTTTAAAAATAAAGCGATTACAAATCTGATAATAATAAAGATTATAAAATGCGATACAATTTGTAGCAATAGTAAAAATTGATACTTATGCCAACTTTACAACTTTTTTCGAGAAAGAGTATGATAGACCTATCCTTTTTACGGCGAGGTATGCAAATGGAACCTACCATTGGTGTATTAATCAAATCGCTTCGTGTCGGCAAAAAGAAGACACTCAAACAAATTGCAGAAAAAACGCAGCTGTCGATCAGCTTTTTGTCCCAAGTAGAGCGTGGGAAGTCTTCTATTACGCTGGAGTCATTGAAAAAAATTTCGGAAGCCCTGGGAGTGAGCCCAGGCTATTTCTTTTCGGGTGAGTCGAGTGGAGGGAATGGGCAGGTACGCCGTGCGAGCAAAGAGCGATCTGGGCTTTTGCATGCGCCTTTTGTGTACGAGGACCTGTCCGGTGATTTGGAGAATCCATCACTGGTACCGATTCTCGTCACGCTTTCACCATATGGAGAAAAAGGCACGCCTTTTGTACATCAGGGTCAAGAGTTTATATACGTCCTCGAGGGTGTGCTGACTCTTTTACTGGGGGAAGAGGAGTATGATTTGTTACCTGGCGACAGCATTCACATGGATTCTTCCGTACCGCACAACTGGGTGAACCGTACAGGCGAGGTCACCCGATTCCTTTGTGTCAATTCTCATGACAGCGATATGATTCCGACCGCTCCTTATTAATTAACCGAGAGCGTTTAGCGAAGTCATGTTTTCTACTATAATAGAGGAACGCGTACAAAAGAGCGGTAAAGAGGTGAAAGTGTGCCCGTAGAGCCTAACTATTTTCAACAGTATCAGCATGCTGATATCGACGAATTAGCTGATGTCATTGGAGAACTTTTGCAAAATCCGATAACGGTTGAAGATGCCGATCATAAATTGATTGCTTACAGCTCGCACGGAGAAAGCACAGATGAAGCGCGCTGGTCTACCATCATGGGGCGACGGGTACCGGAAAAAGTGCTGACGCGCCTTTGGAAGGACGGCGTATTCCAGGAGCTGTTAACGCAAGACGACCCCGTACACATCCCGGCCAAGGACGAAATCGGCCTGGGTAAGCGTGTGGCGATTGCCATTCGCAGAGGGAGCGACGTGCTCGGTTACATTTGGGCACAAGAGGTGAATCGACCGATTACCCGGGAAGATGATGAAATTCTTCGTCAGGCAGCACGGGTAGCCGTCTCGCGTCTCATCCAGCGGCAGGGAAAACGCAAGGCGGAGGAACAGCGACGCAAGGAATTTCTGTGGGAGCTGTTGTTGGGGAATCACAGCAGTGAGGCTGTCATTCGCCAAAAAGCGGACACCTTGCAGATGCAGCTTCCGACCTCTTATTTAATTTGTATTATTGAAGCGGCAGGAGCGCGTCTGGACCAGTACTTGTATCCGTTATTAATGCGTGACAAGCTGCTCTGGGTTGTCGACGGTTCACAAATCATCTTATTGATCGGTCTGTCCGATGCGAAAAAAGACAAGAGTGACGTGCTCATTCGCAAGGTGGAACAGTTCCTCGCAGACTCGCTCGGTAAGCTCGAAGCACATGTCACGGAAGGACGCCAGGTGATTGCTGGGTACGGGAGAGATTACAAGTCTTATACGGATATTGTGAAAAGCTACAGGGAAGCGCTGCATGCGCATAAGATCAAAAAGCTGTTTCCGCAGGAAAATGAGGGGATTCACGGGTACCACGAGCTTGGGATTTATCGATATCTACTACAACTGAAGCAGTGGGAAGAGGAGCAGGGCTATCAGAATGAACGGCTGGAAAAGCTCAGACAGTACGATCGTGACAACCAGACCACGCTCTTGACGACATTGGAGACTTTTTTGGATGCCGCTGGAAAAGTCAACAAGACAGCAGAGCGCCTGCATATCCACATTAATACGTTGAGCTACCGACTGAGACGAATTGAGGAGATCATGCGTGTCGATCTCGACAATATGAACCAGCGGGCTGCCTTATATTTAGAGTTGAAAATAGCCAAATTAGATGGGGAACAGTAGTTTGTTTGTGAATTTTCACAAATGAAAAGACGCTAAAATTAAAGGAATCTCCAAGGAGTATGCCGGAAGATACGCTGTACAATAATAGTAACCGCAAAGAAAACGGCGTTTCCAAGGAGGACATACTTATCATGATCGTTGGAATTCCAAAAGAAATTAAAAATAATGAGAACCGCGTAGCCATTACCCCAGCAGGTGTAGCTGCTCTTGTACAAAACGGACATTCGGTTCGTGTAGAAACAAGTGCAGGGCAAGGCAGCGGCTTTACAAATGAAGATTACAAGGCAGTAGGCGCTGAGATCGTAGAAACAGCAGCAGAGGCATGGGCGTCTGACATGGTGATGAAAGTAAAAGAACCACTCCCTGCTGAATACGGATTTTTCCGCGAGGGTCTGATTCTGTTCACGTATTTGCATCTCGCACCAGAGCCTGAATTGACTCGTGAATTGATCGATAAAAAAGTGATTGCAATCGCTTACGAAACTATCCAGCTCGACAATGGCGCTCTGCCACTGTTGATGCCAATGTCTGAAGTAGCAGGCCGTATGTCCGTTCAAATCGGCGCGCAATTCTTGGAGAAGCAATACGGTGGAAAAGGCGTTCTGCTCGGTGGCGTACCTGGCGTACCAAAAGGCGAGGTAGTCGTTATCGGCGGCGGGATCGTAGGGACAAACGCTGCGAAAATGGCGATTGGACTGGGTGCAAATGTAACGATCATCGATGTAAACGCAGACCGTCTGCGCCAACTGGATGACCTGTTCCAAGGCCGCGTTCAGACGCTGATGTCCAATTCCTTCAACATCGCAAACGCTGTGAAAAAAGCAGATTTGCTGGTAGGCGCTGTACTCATTCCGGGTGCTCGTGCTCCACGTCTGGTAACAGAAGATATGGTAAAAGACATGTCACCTGGTTCTGTGATCGTAGACGTTGCGATTGACCAAGGCGGATCGATTGAAACTGTTGACCGTATCACTACGCATGACAAACCAACCTATGAGAAGCACGGTGTGATTCACTACGCGGTAGCCAACATGCCTGGTGCAGTGGCTCGTACATCTACACTGGCCCTGACCAACGTAACCGTTCCTTACGCGGTACAATTGGCGAACAAAGGCTACGCACAAGCTATTCGCGACAACAAAGCATTGGCAAAAGGCGTAAACGTCATCGATGGCAAAGTAGCTTACAAGGCTGTAGCTGATGCGCATAACCTGCCGTATGCTTCTATCGAAGAAGTTTTGCTGGTGAAAAACTAGTCGAAACGAATAAACAACAAAAGAAACTGCTTGCCTCCAGCGATGGCAAGCAGTTTTTATTTTTGCTCACGCCCGAGCGGGTCGGGGTATTTGACTGTATCCATCTTCATTTTTCCCGAATCACTCAAGTGCATATGGACCTTGATTTGGGTAAGGGAGTCGGGTGTGAGCTTATTGCGCTTGCGCATTTCGTATTTTCGCCAAGCCTGGTAGTCTTTTTGAAACAGGCTTTCCTCCAATCCGTACAGATCAGTCCCTGCTTTGACTCCTTTGAGATAGGTCCCGCGAATTTGGTCTGCTACCTGCTTTTCAGCGTCTTTTTGAATGTAATCAGGTGTAACTTTCTTCATCATTTCCCGAACAAAGCCCTTCAGAGAGACAGTGACTTCATAACGAGGAAGCTCCCCGGTAGTAATCGGATCGATTTCCAATTGAACGTGCTCGATGCGCATCGTTGCTTTGGCCGAGTTGTTTTGCCAAATAATGAGGCCAGCAAATTCCGTGTCACTATTCATCCACCGAAGCCCCATTAAATCACGACTTGGGAAATAACCCTTCCACTGTCCCCGATGGATGGCGTGGATTCCATCGAGGGAGAGACGAGAAATAAACTTGTTATTTTCTTTCCAGGAATGCTCGTACAACGTGATGTTTGGCAATAACACGGTGTTTGACGGCTCCCAAAAGCTCGAGATAAACCGAAAAAATTGGATCGGCTCGATAAACGAACGCTGCTCGTAAACATCCTTTGGCTGATGCAAGAGAGAGTTCAATGGAGAAAATCCGACCAAAGAATGAGAGCTTAACACTTTGTCAATCGGCTCCCGCGTTCCGAATACCCATTTGGTGTAACGAATCAGACCGTATCGGTTCATAATGTCATGTGCGGAGATAATGCCCTTTTGCAAGAGGCGCTCATGAAATACGAGGGAGGATACAAAGCCTAGAAACACGGGTACCTGTGCTTTTTTTTGCAGGTTATCAAAGGCAGACTGAAGCGTTTTCCCTTTTCCGATTGAAATGGTTGCAGGTGGTGATTGAAGGCTGGTTGATGACTCCTGCTTGGCGACGCTAGACAGATCGGTGGATTGGGCGTATAAAACATACTCATTGTTGACGTAATCTATGCCCATGGCAGTTAAGTAGCGAAGGTCCTGAATCGATTTCTGGTCCCAGCAGCCGCTAAGAAGAGTCGTTGCCAACAGCAGCATAGCAGAAGCAATCCGCATGCACTTCATTTGTTACCGCCACCCTTAGTAGCTCTCGTCCGAAAAAAACCGGTCATGGACTTGAACAAGACATTGAATAGTGTGGACAAGGAGTTGGATGAACCCATCAAAATATACGATCTGCCAAAGGAGGTCAAGGTGGACAAGTAGTATACGATGGCAATCATCCCGAGGATAAAGCCGTACATGCCGATGATTGCGGAAAGGAAGAAAACAGCGAATCGAGCCACGGTAACAGCTCCACTTAATGCCTGGTTGACCAGTGTGAAAGAGGCGACGACTGTAAGGGAGCCGATAAACAGCATCGAGGGCGATGTCAGTCCTGCACGAATGGAAGCATCCCCGATAATCAATGCGCCAACTAGTGCCAATGTTTGCCCGACGTTTTTGGGCAAACGGGCACCTGCCTCACGTAGAAATTCAAAGATAAACAAAATGAGAAATAGCTCCATCGGTGCGGAAAACGGCAGCCCTTTTCGGCCTTGTGTAACAGTAGCGAGCAATTGAAAAGGATATTGCTCAACATTATAGGCGGACAGTGCAATCCAGAAGCCGGGCAGAAAGATCGCGATCCAAAATCCACCGAGGCGCAGCATGCGTTCCAGCCAAACATACGTAACAGGATACTGATCATCTTCGGGAGATTTGATCAGCTCGAGCAAGGTAATAGGTGCCACGAGTGCCAAGGGTGAACCGTCTACCAACACGATCACTTTACCTTGCAGCAGCATGTAAATCGCAAAGTCAGGACGACCCGTATAATCAACTAATGGAAACAACGAATGAGCGTTGTCACTGAGCAATCTTTCCAGAATAGCGCTATTCAAGATTTTTTTTGACGTACATTTGAGGAGCCTCTCGCGCATCATCTCCACGAGATCTGAAGAAACCCCATCTGTGATATACATCATCGCAATCCTTGTACGCGAGCGCGTTCCGAGAATAAAAGGCTCGTAGGCCAAGGTAATCGTTCGCATACGCTTGCGAATGAGAGCCACGTTCGTGGAGAGATCCTCGACGAAGCCGTCACGGGGACCTTTGATCGATATCTCTGTATTGGCTTCCTCAGGGCCACGCTCCGGCCGATTGGAGATATCCCAGGCGAATGGTGGGGAGTCTCCAATGAAAATCAGCAAATCTCCTGCAAACAGTCGCTCAATCCACAACTCTGGGTTCGTGAAGAGCGGGAAAAGAGGCAGAGAACGCAAATCACCAATAGCCAGGAATCGCTCCAATTGCGGCAAGGCCGTATCTTGTAATTGACGAACGTCTGCAAGTCCTTCGCAATAAAGCATCAATACAGGCTGGTCCTCGGATGTGACCGTACGTATAAAAACGACGTCCGCACAATGCGCGAATTTTTCCCGGAGTTCCTCTTCAAGGGTCATGGCCTATTCCCTCCTGTTTGGATGGCTTGCGCAGAGTAACCAGCATGAGTGCGAGAGTAACCACAACGATAATGGCTAAGTAAAGCGGATAGTATACGTGCGTCAGAAATGATACGAACTGCATGTCACTGAAGGGGAGGCTGGTAAAGGCGATCATGCTTCCGCCTAGGAATATCATCATGAATTTGCGCTGTTTTCGGGTACGGAACGTGAGTAAATCTCCCAAGAGCAGCAAACAAATGGTGATGCGTATAAAAGCCCCAGCGAGCCATTGAAAAATGGAGAAAAACTCCATGTTCTCGATGTCTTTTCCAATTGTGAGCAGCCGCCATTGCTCAAATGCCGGAAAGCGTTGACGCGCAGACTCCACAGGTCCAAATTCCGCAATCGCTCCTGTCAACGGACTGAGTGTTAGCAGAAGTGTGATGCCGAGCATGACCAAAAAGTGTACGAAGCGCAATGGTTTACGTACGTGAGGTTGGAGCAATAGCAGCAGGAACATCTCTGAAATACCGCCACCTACATAGAGCATCCCGTGAAAAAGAGGAGGATACCCATGCTGGAAAAGTGGCAACAAAAGACTATAATCCTTTTTAGGAATATTGCCAAAAGCGACGAAAAATCCGAGCAAAACCACGACGGGCAGCAAGATTCCAGCTGTGATTCCTACGGAGGTTATTCCCCCAATAGCAGCGAGTATACATAGGCCCATTAAGGCTAATGCAGTCACCCACTCTGGTGTTCGAGGCAAGTAGTTGACGGTCGTCCATGTCTGGGTATCGATCAGATTCGTTAGTGCCATCATGTACAAGCAAATCATGATTGGAACGAGCAAGAGATTGCTAACGATTTTTCCTGATCGTCTCGAAAGCCATTCTTGCACCGACCGTTGCTTCATATTTCGGTTAACCACAAACAGCAAGTACGCCCAGAAGGAAAAAGGGATACCAGCAAGTAACACGCTCAACCAAGCATCTCTTCCGGCTTTACTCAATAAGAGGGGGATGACGGTTACGTGGTTCGTAATGCCGATCGTCAGCATCATCACCATAATGGCTTGACCAATCCCGATTTTTCCGTCCACTTTCATGAAAGACTTATCCCCCTGTGCGTGGTGGTGCTGTTAGGATTTGCCTGCTTGCTTGGAAATATGTATCACGTATAAAGGTTACATCCTCCCGAAAAAGTATGGTATTCTACTATGAGGTAAAAAGGTAGAAACGGAGTAAGGAGTGCAGCCGATGTATCAACTCATACGAAACTATCTGTTCAAGCAAGATGCGGAAGAGATACACGAAAAGACAATTGGTGCCTTAAGGCTGGTGGAGGATTCTGCTCCAGGCAAAAGCATCCTGAAGATGATCTATCAAGTAAAAGACCAGCGATTGGAGAACAAGCTGTGGGGACTGACGTTTCCGAATCCAGTCGGACTTGCAGCCGGTTTTGATAAAAATGCCGAAGTCTATCATGCATTGGGTGCTCTTGGTTTTGGGTTTGTAGAAATCGGGACGTTAACGCCGCAGGGGCAGCCAGGCAATCCGAAGCCGCGTTTGTTCCGATTGCCGGAACATCAAGCTGTCATTAACCGGATGGGTTTCAACAATCACGGTGCGTATTTGGCTTCCCAGCATTTGGTCGATTACGCGTACTCAGATGTCCCGATTGGGATTAACATTGGGAAAAACAAAGTAACGCCGAATGAAGAGGCGGCCATCGACTATAGCAAATGTATGGACATGCTCTATTCATACGGTCACTATTTCGTCATTAACATCAGTTCTCCGAATACCCCGAATCTGCGTGACTTGCAGGAAACAGAGAGCTTGCGTCATTTGGTGCGGGCTGTAAGGGAAAAGGCGACTGAAATGGAAGCGCGTTCCATCAAGAAAAAGCCGATATTGCTGAAAGTAGCACCAGACATGTCGGATGAGCACATGCGCGATGTTGTTCACGCTGCTGTTGAAGAAGGCATTGCCGGAATTATCGCTACCAATACGACACTGTCACGCGAGGCAGTTTCCGGACATCGATTTGCCGAGGAAGCGGGTGGCTTGAGCGGAAGACCTCTTACGGAGCGTTCCACTGCTTGGGTGAAGGAGATTTATCAAGAAGTAGGAGACAAGGTACCAATCATCGGTGTCGGAGGCATTTATAACGGTGAAGACGCCTACGCGAAAATCCGAGCAGGAGCCAGTCTCGTTCAGGTGTATACGGGGATGATATATCAAGGCCCAGGTATCGCCAAGCAAATTAACAAAAAGCTACTCAAGCTCATGCAGCGCGATGGTTTTAAACATATTAGTGAAGTAATTGGCGTAGACGCAAAAGAATAGATAGAACAAGTACGCATAGGTCGATGGCTCCGTTGTTAGTGGGTCATTGGCTTATGCGTTTTTGCTTATATTCTTCCGATTTATGTAGTGATCCGGTATAATGATGTGGGACAAACATGAATTGTCTGTCAATTACATATTGTCGGCGTTAGGTGCCTTTATGTGACGCATAAAGGGTAACAGGGAATCGGGTGAAAGTCCCGAGCGGTCCCGCCACTGTAACCAGGGAGCTCTCTTTGAGAAGGAAACCACTCATTTTCGTATGGGGAAGGACAAAGAGCGTATGGATCTGGAAGCCAGGAGACCTACCTAGTAGCCACACCCAGAAAACCTTCGCGGAAAGGAGCGGTGAATACGAGGCAGTGAGGCTGTGTAGTCAGTCTATTGTTTTGTGTGCACATCTCGTCCATTGATGGATGGGATTTTTTTATTTGTAGGATAAGAACGAAAGTCAGTGAAGGAGGAAGGAACATGAATCGATCTCGTCTCGTATCTACTTGTCTGATGATCGCGGGCTTTGTCCTGTATTTCCTGCTCAATGAACCAGAGACAGGACATGCGATGCACATCATGGAAGGGTATTTGCCATTATCCTGGGCCTTATTTTGGTGGGCTGTCTTCTTGCCATTTTTTATTCTTGGGATTCGCTCGATTAACAAGATTGTAAAAGAACATCCCGAAATGAAGCTCCTTATTGGTGTTGCAGGAGCGTTTGCATTTGTTTTATCTGCACTGAAAATCCCTTCGGTTACAGGCAGCAGCTCTCACCCGACTGGAACGGGCCTTGGCGCTATTATGTTTGGGCCTTTTGCGATGTCTGTGTTGGGGAGCATGGTGCTCTTATTTCAAGCCTTGCTTTTGGCACATGGAGGTTTGACTACGCTAGGGGCAAATGCTGTATCCATGGCAGTAGTAGGACCCCTGGTGGCATACGGAATCTATCGGTTTATCATGAAAGTGAACGGAAGCCAACGTCTGGCTGTTTTTTCGGCGGCTGCCTTGGCTGACCTCGCTACCTATGTGGTGACTTCAATTCAATTGGCACTCGCATTCCCAGCTGAATCTGGTGGAGTGTTGGCCTCGTTTGCCAAATTTGCAGGAATTTTTGCATTCACGCAAGTACCGCTCGCAATCAGTGAAGGTCTGTTGACCGTTCTTGTTTGGAACTGGTTATTATCTTACAACGCAAAAGAGCTTACACAGCTTCGTTTGCTCAAACGGGAGGAATCGCTGTGAAAAAAGGATGGAACTGGCTTTTACTCTTGGGGGTAATCGTACTGGCGATTGTCCCGCTGTTGCTGGTGCAGGATTCGGAATTTGGTGGCGCAGACGGTGTGGCGGAGGAAGCGATCAAGGAAATTGCTCCGAACTACGAACCGTGGTTCCAGCCACTGATAGAACCGCCAGGGGGAGAGACGGAGAGCCTATTGTTTGCGGTGCAGGCGGCGTTGGGAGCGGGAGTGGTTGGCTACGCTGTGGGCTTGTACAAAGGTCGGTTGGATAAGCGGAAAAAATGAACGGGCTGCAGATTGATTCTCTCTCTTATCAAAGCAGGCTGAAACATCTGCCGCCAGCTCATAAGCTATTGCTGCCGAGTGCATTGTTACTGCTCGTCTTGGTGGGACATGTATGGATGCAGATGGCTGTCGTTATCTGGATGACGGTATGGGTAGTGGTGTATGCCCGTATTCCTGTCCGTATCTATTGTGCCTTTATGATTGTGTCGCTATCGTTTTTCGTGGCGGGGCTCCCTGCCCTATTGGTAGAAGGGGCGAGAGCAGGAGAAGTCCATGTCCAGATCGCGGCAGCATGGGACGTGGGTTCGTATGTGCTCTATGTGCCGATGTCATCATTCAGTAAAGTTTGGATCTTATTTTGGCGTACCATAGCGAGCTTATCTTGCTTTGCTTTCATTTTGTTTACCGTGCCGTTTGCCGAAATCTTGCAGGTGCTTCGCCGACTTCGTATGCCTGTCCTTGTGACTGACTTATTAATGATCATGTATCGGTTTATTTTTGTGTTAGTAACGATTTCTCACCAGCTATGGATTGCCCAACGTTCGCGCGGAGGTCATCGAGGCTTCCGCGCGACGCTTCGGGATGCAGGGGTTCTCGTTGCGCAATTGTTTGTCAGAGCGATGCGCAAATACGAAGCCTTGCACAAAGGAATGGCGGCTAGAGGCTTTGGGGAGAGCATGCAGGTGCTCGCGTTTCATACCCATGTTCGTTCGCGACGCTATGAGTGGGAGTCAATCGCAGGCTGTATGCTGCTGGTACTGCTTGAGTGGTGGACAGGAGGTTGGTAGTAATGACATCACGGTTGTTGGAGTTCATCGATTTGCAGTACACGTATCCGGGAGGGCGGGGACCCGTCCTGTCCGGGCTGTCCTTATGGATTCCAGAGGGGAAAAAATGTGTCCTTTTGGGGCGAAACGGCTGTGGGAAGTCGACCTTGTTCTTGCATGGGAACGGGATCATCGAGCCACAGCAGGGACAGGTGCTGTGGAAGGGGAAACCGCTAGTCTACAAACGAGCCGCACTGCTAGAGATGACGCAAAAGGTAGGCTTGGTCTTTCAAGATCCCGAGCATCAGCTGATCGCAAGCACGGTCGCGGAAGATATATCCTACGGTTTATGCAACCAAAAGCTGCCTACGGATATAATCCGGGCAAAAGTAGAAAAGGTGATGGATGCCTTCGGGTTGAGAGAGCTGGCAGAAGCTCCGATTCATCATTTGAGCCTGGGACAAAAACGGCGCCTGGCACTCGCAGGGGTCATGGTCATGGAGCCAGAGCTGTTGCTGTTGGACGAGCCTACTGCGTATCTGGATCGCTATCAGACTAAAAATTTGCTGCGGGAGCTCGATACCATTCACCGGCAAGGAACGACTGTTTTGATGGCGACACATGATATGGATATTGCCTTTGAATGGGCGGAATGGATTTGTATCATGGATGAAGGCAGGCTTGTTTTCGCGGGAGATCCGCAGGAGGCATTGGAAAATAGAACGATGCTGGAGAGTCTTCATCTGGGTATGCCGGTGCTCGTTGATGTGTGGGAGGCACTGCCTGAGCAGTGGAAGCGGGAACTTGGCGGAAATATTCCACGCTCGCTCGACGAGCTGCGAAAAATGCTCAGTGTTCAGCGGGTGTGGTGAATGGAGTGGTGGCTTTCGGGCAAGCTAACCCCAAAAAGCCATGGAGGTACGCTGATATGGAACAAGACTCTGTCATGAGTACATCAGTCCCGAATCACCAGGAAAAAGGAATTTCACGCAAGGTGAAGGACGAACTGATGTATCAAGTATTGGAGAAAGAGATGACTACCGTCGAGCAGGAAAAGAAGATAAAAGATGATTATTTAAAAGGAAAAGCGTAAATTTGCGCCAAAAAGCCCTTCTCGCCACATCAAGGCGTGAAGGGTTTTTTACATGGATTGATCCCCGTACCCACCCTCGTCTGTCAGGCAAAATCAACACACGGTAGTTACAATACTACGTACACATTACTCATGTCACATTACTGGGCGTCTTATGTAAGAGAGGGATTTGAACCCTCAGGGTGGCCCCTCGACCCTGCCGGAATTTTCAACATTAGCCCTGTTGAAGGGGGACGTGTTCGCCTTTTACAGACAGACTACCGACTTCCATGCCTCTTACGTTAAGCTTCTTGCAGTTCTGTTAACCAGTTGAATTGTTGAATGCTTGCATCCAATTCCCGGTACTGTTTAGACAGCTCATCGACTTGCTTTTGCAACTGGCCAATATTTACGGTCGAGCAAATCTTGACCTCTGAGCGGCTATAGCGGAAAAGTTAAGAAGATTTGCGCGGATTTTGTAGGGATATGTCCAATCATCACGAATAACGTAAAGAAGACACTTACTTACAATGGGAGAAGTGATGAGGTTGTGATTTCAACTTTGAATAAGACGCTATGCGTTCAACAACTCGTAGAAAAATTAAGAGACAAGCAGCTTCTTCATGTACCAATCGCTGATCTTCAAGAATCCAATAAAGCGTTGTATGAATACGTCAATCAGCTCAATGACTCGATTGCGATCATTCCGACCACGATTAATTCTGTCATTACAGGAGTCATCCGTTTCCAGGAAGGGTACTTTATAACCTTGGGCATGCTCATTTGGAAAGACGCCAACAAAAAAGGGGCGTTCAAAGAAGGGACATTTCTTTTTTACAAGCATGACGCTCATGATTCGATTGAGGATTGCGTCCACATAACCAATTCCATCGAAAATCACAATCTGATGGAGAGCTTGTTCTTTGCGTGCTGCGAGAGCAAGGATGGCGATTCCGTGCTTTCCTATTCGCATATCGAGCATGCGATTACATACGGAGAGCTATATCGTGACATGAAGACCAAAATCAAAAAAGGGTTTGCGTAATTGCTGCAAAACGAGAATGTTTGATTGACGGAAAAACTTTACATGACATGTGACGAGTGATATACTGCTATAAATTTTAAAATTTTCCAATTGAAGAGGAGTTTACCTATTCCATGATGACTAAGAAGTAACGTCTTGCCATTTACCAGTTGGCCCGACCCCCTCCATGTAAACGGTTTTATTTACCTACAAATTAAAACACTTACAACAAAATGGAGGAATATCACGATGAGTAAACCTGAAATGAATGTTGCCTTAGTAATTGGTCCGGATACGGATCTGGACAGCCAAGCAATCCGGAGTACACTTGAGTATTTTGGAGCACGAGTCTTTACGTACTGGATTGGTCGACCAAGCGATTTGATTGATGTATTGAATGGCAGCGACCTCTACCCAAATACCGACATGATTGTTCTGAATTTCCATGGCGATGAGGGAAGCCTCATCATGCCAGAGCTGGGCGAGGACGTTTACGAGGAAGGAGAACCAAAGGGTGATTTTGGTCCTGACGACGTTAGACGGTTTGCCAAGCTGGATGGAAAAATCGTGTTAGGTAACGGATGCTCGCTTGGTGATCCTAAATTAGCGAAGGCCTTTCTGGACAGTGGCTGCCATACGTATATCGGGCCAGATGATTACCCGGATGGAAATTCTGCGCTGATGTTCGCACTGCGCTTTTTCTACGAGGTCATTCAAAACAAGAAAAGCGTGGAAGAAGCTTTTCGAATCGCAAAAGCAACGGATGAAGAAACCGAGATGTATCAGCTTTATGTAAAAGAGTAATGGCAACGCAAAGGGAGCCTTTTAAAAGGCTCTTTTTGCGTTTTTTTGAGAGATTTGATATATAATCGAAAAGGATTATCATTATCAATGATTTTGGTAGGTGAGTGTTACCAGATGAATAAATGGTTAGAACAACAGAACTTTCTTGAACATACCTTACTAGAATTGTGCGAAGCGAAAACAATGGAGCGCGCCGATTGGGAGCTGAAGGAGCCACTTGTGCTGAGGCATCATGTACTGCTTGCTTTTGCGAAAGGGAAAGGAATCTTGATCATCAATGGTACGCCGATCAAAATTACACGCAAGTCGGTCTTCTTGTTGCTGCCGGGTACTAATGTAGAAAGCAACTTGGCAGACAAAGAAGATGTGGAGGCGCATTGGATCAGCTTTGACTTGTTTCGGCAAGTCGAAGTAACCGAACAGCGACGGGTGTATGAGCGTGAACAATCTTTTCCGGTTCAAGGCTTGATTGCAAACAGCCATACCAGATTGCAGAGAATGATTGCAACGATTGTTTCTGGTCAAACGAATGCTGTCAAAAACAACCGAATGAGGCAAACGGAGAATTTGCATGCCTTACTGGAGAAGGTAATGACCGATCATCTGCCGCGTAGGCCCGAGGGAGAAGAACACTGGTTGCCGCAAACCGTGGGCTATATACACCAAAACTATCAGCAGGAGATCAAGGTGGAGAGTTTGGCGGAAATGGCAGGGATGCATCCCGCTTATTACTCGCAGCTTTTCAAGCGTGAGATGAAAAAGACCCCAATCGAATACTTGACCCAGCTGCGCATGAACAAAGCAAAAGAGCTATTGCTCACCGCTTCTCCCGACAAAAATATTCGCGAAATTGCCAGTAGCGTCGGATATCTGGATGAGTTTTACTTTAGCCGCCGATTTAAAGAAAACAGTGGTTACTCGCCCTCTACATATAAAAAAAGTCGGCATGAACCATGCGTCATCTCCCTTTCCTTCCCGTATACTGAGCATTTGCTGGCGCTAGGTCTCACACCATGCGCGGCACAGACTCATCCTCATCTTTCCATCGATACTGTTTCACTGCCCCTGCCTTACCATGCCTCGGAAATGTGGGAAATTAGCCGCCAATCGTTCGTCGAGACGAAGCCAGACTTGATTATCTGCAAGGATCATGTGCTGACAAAGGCAAGCGAGCATTTAGGGGATATTGCCCCTATTTTCAGTATTTCGTGGAAACAGACAGACATGTTTGGTCATCTAATGGAGATCGCTCACCTCGTCGATCGCAAGCGCGAAGCACGTACATGGCTGGATCACCATACGAAGAAGACGGAGTTCATGCAAAAAAAAGTCAAAGCTCTATTGGGTGAAGCGACGGTAGCGATCTGTGTTGTCCGCGATCAGGCGTATCGGATGTACAGCACACGCAATATCGGACATGTTTTTTATCGCTCACTCGAGCTTGGTGTACCTGAAAAAATTCAGCGAGAGCTGGACCCGTATCCGCCTGGTACACAATTCAACTGGGTGGGGATGCCGAAAGAGGAGCTGCCTCAGTATGAGGCTGATTACTTATTTTTTGTCGTACGTTCAGAAGATGAAGTGAAAATGGTCGAGTATGATATCCAAACGTTGGACAGCTGGAAGAAACATTCTGCAATCGCAGCTGGACGCTATGCTTTTTTGGATTGGTACAAGTGGATGGTCTATGCGCCGCTTTCGATTGAGAAGCAATTGGAGGAGTCGTATGAACTGTTCGCAAGGCTCATGGACAAATCGTTTTCTATAAAAAGTCCAAGCAAAAATGCTTGATTTCTTTCATGGACGCTAAAAAGGCGAGTCGCTATAATCGTCATTGTGATAATGATTATCACTATTAGGAGGTTTTCGAATTAAACAAATCAATCTGGCAAGAGTAGGGCTGTTTCTTTTACTAACAGGGGTAGGCTTACTCGCAGCCATGTTTTGGGCAATCTCTTCCGGTGCGAAGGAGTTGACCATACAAACGGTTTGGACAGCCATTTTTACATACAATCCAACACTGACCGCCCATCAGATTATTCATGAACTACGGTTACCACGGGTAATCGGTGCAGCGATTGTCGGCGCAGCATTCGCTGTGGCGGGAGCACTCATGCAAGGCGTGACGCGTAATCCGTTGGCGGATGCAGGGATTTTGGGGATCAATGCAGGTGCAATGCTCGTTGTAGCGATGTGCTTTGCCTTTATGCCTGATGTGTCGTATTCCTCATTGATGATCCTTTCATTCGTTGGTGCCGTGGCGAGTACCCTGTTTATTTTTTTGCTTGGCTCAAGTGCGCCGGGTGGCTTGACCCCTATTCGATTGACATTGGCGGGTTCAGTCGTTGCAGCGATGCTCCATTCACTGAGCACCGGAATTGCGATTTACTACGGGCTAAGTCAGGATATCGCCTTTTGGTATGCGGGGGGTGTAGCGGGAGTTAAATGGTCGCATCTGCAATTGCTGGTGCCTGTCATTTTGCTGGCAATCTTGTGGGCGATCCTCCTCGGCCGCTCTGTCACGCTGGTTTCGCTAGGAGAAGAGGTGGCGGCAAGTCTCGGAGTCAAAACAAAACGGGTCCGTTTCTTCGGGATGGCGGCAGCGGTGGTTCTAGCAGGGGTGTCTGTTTCAGCCGTAGGCGGGATTGGGTTTGTTGGTCTTGTCATTCCGAGCATGGCCCGCAAGCTGGTCGGTGTTGATTATCGGGCAATCATTCCGATGTCGGCTGTGCTGGGGGCGATCTTGCTTGTCTTGGCCGATTTGGCCGCGAGAACTGTGAATCCACCAGAGGAATTGGCAATTGGAGTAATGGTGGCAATGGTTGGGGTTCCCTTCTTTCTTTACTTGGCTCGCAAGGAAGGGAGGAATCTGTAGATGCAGGATTTGGCGTCTCGCAAACGTGCAAGAGCGATATGGATCGGCAGTTGTCTCTTGGCCATCGCATTCGTCGTCATTGCGATTAGTCTCAATACAGGCTCCATCAAAATAGGTCCGGTGACCGTTGTGCAAACTCTTTTCGGTTATGGTACACCTGATGACGAGCTCGTTTTGTTCGAATATCGATTGCCGCGTATTATCATTACGATGCTTGCTGGAATTGGTCTTGGCATTTCGGGGGCGATCCTGCAAGCCATCTCGCGAAATGCGCTGGCTGATCCCGGGATTATTGGGTTGCACGCAGGTTCTTCTTTTGGACTTATTGTATTCGTTACTCTTTTTTCTTCGATGAAGGGTACATCCGCTCTCATGCTCCCGCTATTTACATTTGGTGGCGGGATTTTGGCTACTTGTCTGATCGTCTTGCTGGCGAATGACCGTCATCGAGGCTTGCAGCCGATACGTCTGCTTTTGGTCGGGATTGCGATTGCCGCTGGTTTCAGTGCTATTACGTTGTATCTTTCTCTGCGACTGGATGAAACCACGTACACGTTTGCAGCCAGATGGTTGGCAGGGAGTGTCTGGGGCAGGGATTGGATACATGTCATAGCATTGTTGCCTTGGATGGTGCTCTTGGTGCCATATGCGTGGATGCGTGCACAAGCACTGAACTTGTTTTCGCTTGGTGATGAGATAGCGATTGGTGTAGGAGAAGCTGTGCGGCGCAAGCGTCTGCTTCTCTTGGGGTGTGCTGTTGGATTGTCTGGGGCGAGTGTCGCGATGGTCGGAGGAATTGGCTTCATCGGACTCGTTGCCCCTCACCTGGCGCGCAGACTGGTTGGGCCGCGTCAGCAGTATGTTTTGCCCATTTCCGGCTTGGTTGGACTCGTGATCCTGGTGACTTCGGACACGATTGGCCGCTCGATTTTCGAACCGAATGCGATTCCTGCGGGTGTCGTCGTCGCAGCGGTGGGCGCCCCTTATTTTCTTTATTTGCTGGTTAAAACAAAATCATAAATCTTTGGCATCGAAAAGGAGTTCACTATGAAAAAAATGGGAATTTTACTAAGCTTGGCAGCAACACTTATGCTGGCAGCTTGCGGACAGCAGGCAGTGACACCAGTGGTAACTGATACGACAAAACAGGAAGCACCTGCAACGAGTGGCTCTGGCGACTCAGCTAAGACACCAAACATTGCTTCTATGTCTATTCACTTGACGAATAACCTTCTGGCTCTGGGCATTACCCCAACAGGCTCAGTCATTGGGGGAGACGTCAAAGACTTTTTGCCGCATGTCAAAGACCGACTGACAGACACCAAGAAGCTGGGAGTTGTTGCTGATCCTGATATGGAGGCGCTCTTGGCCCTCAAGCCAGATGTGATTTATCTCGATGAAAAATACGCTGGAGCCGAGTTGGCGAAGTACGAAAAAATCGCGCCAGTCCAAGTCTTTAACCTCGATGAGGGAACATGGCGTGATCATTTGAAAAAGACGGGCGAACTGGTAAATCGCCAGCAGCAGGCAGAAGACTTTATGAAGGATTATGACGCGCAGGCAGAACGCGTAAAAGCGATGATTCAGAAGAAGATCGGAAAAGATGCAACAGTGATGGCTATTCGTGTCACAGCGAAAGAAGTCCGTGTGATGGGGATGAAGCGCCCGATGGGACCGCTACTGTATAACGATCTGGGGCTGAAGCCGGCAAATGGTGTAGAAAAAATCAACAAGGCGTACGAGGCTATATCACAGGAGGTTTTGCCTGATTTCGATGCAGATGCCATCTTCTTGATTGTCAACAAAGACGGTGACGCCCAAAAAATCGGGAAGCAGCTTCAGGAAAATCCGATTTGGCAGGGCTTGAAAGCAGTGAAAAACAATCATGTGTATGTGCTGAATGGACAGCCGTGGCTGGACTACTCATCACTGGGACACAAAATTGCATTGGATGATGCAGAAAAACTGTTTGCTGAATAATTGAGTTGATTCTCTCTTGCTGCATGATGCAGTAGTTGAAAAAGGGCGTAGGCAAATGCTTGCGTCCTTTTTCTTTTAGGTGAGTGTACAGGCAAATCGTGAGAAATGTGCATACAGTAGGGTGTCTAAGGAAAGGGGGAGACAGAATGGGTTTCTTTGATGGCTTTGACGACTTTGCTCTGATCCTGGTCCTTTTCATTTTGTTGGTAATTGTCGGTTGTGATTGTAATTAGGTAAAGAAGTAATGCAAAGGGACATACGATCCCTTTGCATTATTCATTTATGAAACGAGGTGAGAGTGAAAAGTGGCTAGACAAATGAATGGCTTTAGCCCTGAATTTGCAGATTGGCTGAAATCAAATAAGGTCTCAGTCAGAAAGCTGCAGAAGAATCCAGAATCGCTTGGGCAGTATTATCAAGAGTGGTCAAAAACAAGCCGTAGGACGAAAAGAGAGTCTCGACCGCCGAGGGTTTCCAATCTAAACCTTGATATGGATACCATTTTAAATGGTGTACGCATAGCAAACGAGGTATTCAAAACTTTCCAAGGATCGAATGGGATTGGAAGTATGTTTAGAAGGTTTATGTAGTAGAAACATGAACCTTGCCAGGATTTATTCCACTAATCCCAACTCTTCATAAACCTTTCTTGATACGACACCGTTTGGCTTTAATTTTCGATTCCGTTGAAATTTCTTTAGAGCTGTAGTTGTCGAGGATCGAAACTTGCCATCGCATACCCCGTGATAATAACCAGCGCTCTTCAAGCGAGATTGGATGAGCTGTACATCTCCACCAACGTCGCCTTCCGCTAAATTTCTAGGATCGTGGCTCGGGTCCCCCAATACATGACCATAAATCGTTACTTTTGTTCCGAGTGGAATCATCCTGAATAATTCAATGACGTCGTTGTTTCGCATGCGGATACAACCATGGCTCAAATGCTGTCCGATGGAGTGTGGCTTGTTTGTGCCGTGGATGCCATAAATTCCCCAAGGGACGTTTAACCCCAGCCATCTCGGACCAAATGAGGGTCCCCAATCTTTTCCTTTGGCTATGACTTTATATTCTCCAACAGGTGTAGGTGTAGAGGGATTGCCAACTGCAACCACATAGGTTTTCAATACTTTCCCATGCTTCCGTATGATCAGCTGATGTTTTCTCGGATAGACCTCAATTGAATAAATGCCTTGATCGCTTATGATTGGTAACGAGTGATCGGCGTAAGCCATCTTCTGACCGATAGCGGCTGACATGCTTATGGTCAGAAGAAGAATGGCAGAACCTTGTATGAGAGAGCGGGTTATCTTTTGAGTCAGCATAATCAATGCGCATCCCATCATCTGTTTTTCGCAATATGATTTTAATTTGTGATGGAGAGGCGCCTTTTATTCGAACGCATATGAAAGCCCTCCTCATCAGAGAAGGGCTTTTTCCTGCAACTTATAGGTCGTAATACAGCTCATACTCTTTCGGATTCACAGTGCGTTCAACTTGCTCAATCTCACCGCGTTTTTGTGCAATCCAGCCTTCAATTACTTCTTTTGTGAAGACATCCCCTTCGAGTAAGAAGTCATGGTCTTGTTCAAGTGCGACAAGTGCTTCTGCGAGAGAGCCGGGAGCGCTCTTGATTTCGTGTTTTTCCGCATCGGACAAGTCATAGATGTTTTTATCCAATGGTCCAAAGCCCAGTTCACGCGGGTCGAGCTTGCGCTTGATACCATCGAGGCCAGCCATCAGCATAGCAGCAAAAGCCAAGTACGGGTTAGCCGTAGAGTCCGGGGTGCGGAACTCAATGCGGGACGCTTTTGGCGTAACGGCAGCGATCGGAATCCGAACGGCAGCAGAGCGATTTCCTTTGGAGAAGACCAGATTCACGGGTGCTTCGTAGCCGGGAACCAGACGTTTGAACGAGTTGGTGCTTGGGTTCGTCAAGGCGATCAGTGCAGGGGCGTGGTGCAAAATGCCGCCAATGTAGTGCAGCGCAGTCTCACTTAGGTTTGCGTAACCGCCTTGCTCATAGAACAACGGGGTATCTCCGTTAAACAAGCTTTGGTGAACGTGCATTCCAGATCCGTTGTCTCCAACGATTGGTTTTGGCATGAAGGTAGCAGTTTTGCCGTGTTTGGCAGCTACGTTGCGAACGATGTATTTGAACAGTAATAAATTGTCTGCTGTACGAGTCAGTGTATCGAAGCGGAAATTGATCTCACCTTGACCGGCTGTTGCCACCTCATGGTGATGGCGCTCCACATACATGCCGCATTTCGTCATCAACGTGCACATTTCATTGCGGATATCCATTTGGGAGTCGGTTGGTTGAACAGGGAAGTATCCGCCCTTGTTGCGTACTTTGTAGCCGAGGTTTTGTCCTTCTTTACCTGTGTTCCAGAAAGCTTCCTCTGAATCGATGTGGAAGAAAGAGCCGGATGGACCAGAGGCATAGCGTACGTTGTCAAAGAGGAAGAACTCGGATTCTGGA
Organism: Brevibacillus sp. FIR094; assembly: GCF_050477165.1. Classification (NCBI taxonomy): domain Bacteria; kingdom Bacillati; phylum Bacillota; class Bacilli; order Caryophanales; family Paenibacillaceae; genus Brevibacillus; species Brevibacillus sp. FIR094. The sequence goes on from NZ_JBEAES010000004.1 coordinate 137,898, forward strand.
CCAAAGTAAGCAGCGGTAGCGAGGCCGGATTGTTGCAGATAGGCTTCGGCCTTGAGGGCAATGCCGCGAGGATCGCGTGTGTAGACGGTGTTGTCTGGATTGACGATGTTGCAGATGATATTCATGGTTTTGGTTTCTACGAATGGATCGATGAAGGCAGTTGCCGGATCGGGCATTGCTACCATGTCGCTATCTTCAATGGACTTGTAGCCGGTTAGACTGGAGCCGTCAAATGCGACGCCATTGCGGAATGTTCCTTCATCTACCGCGTAGGCAGGAACCGTGACATGGTGTTGGCGGCCGAGCAGGTCAACGATGCGAAAATCTACATATTCTACTTTTTCTGTATCAATTGTGGACAAGACTGTTTTCATATCCAAGATGATTCACTCCATTCACGAATTAAAGTTATGGATTCATTATCAACGTTCGGGTTTTCCTTGATTTCTATATTCCGAATTATATCGACAATTCTCATTGTTCGTCAAGAGGTTTTATTACGTTGAATGTCAGAATTTCTAACATTATATTGTGGGGTTTAGAAAATGGTTACTTTCTAATAAAATGTAGACAAACCAAGACTTATAAACGCGGAGGCGATATAGATGAAGGTTCTTGTACTGGGAACGGGGGGCATTGGAGGTTATTTTGGGGGCAGGCTGGTTGAATCAGGGGTAGATGTAACGTTTCTTGTGCGCGAACGTAGATACAAACAGCTGCAGGAGCGAGGATTGCGCATTCAGAGCATTCATGGGGATTTGCTTTTGGAGCAGCCACAACTGATTCAAGCAGGTGAGGAAGCAGGACCTTTTGATGTTGTGCTTTTGTCCAACAAAGCGTACACGCTGGAAGATAGCGTCGATGCCATCGCTCCGTATGTAGGCGAGGACACGGTCGTTATTCCGCTATTGAATGGAATTGCGCATATGGAACTGTTGTGGGATCGTTTTGGCCGGGAGTGTGTTCTCGGGGGTCTGTGTTTCATTGAAACGACACTGAATGCTGACGGAGATGTCGTGCAGACAAGTCCTATTCATGATACGGTTTTCGGTGAGTGGGAAGGTGGCAAAAGCGAGCGTGTAGAGCGAATCGAGCAAGCCTTTTCCAAGATCAACGGGACGATGCGTGCAAGCGCAAATATTCAACGGGAAGCCTGGCACAAATACTTGTTTATTGCGACGTTTTCCGGTATTACCACGCTGATGAATTCCGCTGTCGGTCCAATCCGGGAATCGGCTTTGGGCGTAGAGTTGACACGTCAGCTCGCTGAGGAAATCGCATCTGTCATGAACGCTTTGGAGGCACCAATCAAGCCGGATATCGTCGACAAGCAGATGGAGACTTTCCAGAATCAGCGTCCTCAAACGAAATCGTCGATGCTGCGTGATATGGAAAAAGATCTTCCGGTGGAAGCGGATCACCTTCAAGGCTATCTCTTGGAACGAGCGGAACAAAAAGGCTTGTCCACGCCGCTCTTAAAAGTTGTCTACAATAATCTGAAGGTTTATGAACAGAAGCGTGCAGGAGACAAATAAGGTATAATACGGGGTGAAATGTCTTTCGCTCACGCATTATAAAAAGTAGGAGGGGTAAAGATGGAAGTCATCAAGATTTCCCCCCGTGGATATTGTTACGGTGTAGTGGATGCCATGGTCTTGGCACTGCGAACAGCGCAAAACTTTGACTTGCCCCGCCCGATTCACATTTTGGGCATGATCGTACACAATGCTCACGTCGTCGAGGCGTTTGAAAAACAAGGGATAAAAACATTGGATGGAGAGGATCGACTGGCTCTTCTGGATCAGATCCATGAAGGAACGGTAATCTTCACTGCCCATGGTGTGTCTCCTGAGGTGCGCAAGAAAGCGCGCGATAAAGGCTTGACCGTCGTCGACGCGACTTGCCCGGATGTAACGAAGACACATGATTTGATCCGTGAAAAAGTAGCAGAAGGCTACCATGTGCTCTACATCGGCAAAAAAGGTCATCCAGAGCCAGAGGGCGCTATGGGGATCGCGCCGGATCACGTACATCTGGTTCAAAAGCTGGAAGAACTGGACGCGCTCGATCTGCCGACAGACAACCTGATCGTAACAAACCAGACGACCATGAGCCAATGGGACGTCAAACATCTGATGGACGCCATTCTTAAGCGTTTTCCAGGTGTGGAAGTGCATAATGAAATTTGTCTCGCTACGCAGGTTCGTCAGGAAGCTGTAGCGGGGCAAGTAGGAGAGGCTGATTTGTGTATCGTCGTAGGCGATCCACGCAGCAACAACTCCAATCGTTTGGCACAGGTCTCAGAAGAAATCGCGAATGTTCCCTCGTATCGAATCGCTGATTTGTCTGAGCTGGACATTGAATGGCTGCGTGGAAAGAAAAATGTGGCGGTTACTTCTGGTGCTTCGACACCGACTCCACTGACGAAGGAAGTCATCTCCTTCCTGGAGCAGTTCGATGAATTCAACCCAGTTACATGGGAGAAAAAACGAACCGTTAACATGACGAAAATATTGCCAACGGTAAAATAAAAAAGTTGAGGCATGCTCTGCGTTAGGTTTTCTTACACGGTTAATTAACCTCAAAATAGGAGAGTTATATGCCAGAATCACTTTCCGGTATAGGGCTGGGGGGCGCAAAAGGCAGATACGTAAGTCTTTGCGCCCTTTATCTTTTTATTTACTACGGGTTTGGCGCTTTTGCTCCGCTTATTACGCAATACTACGAATCCATCCATCTAACCGGGACCCAAATCGGTCTCATCAGTGCAGTCGCGCCGATTGTTTCCATTGTGGCACAGCCGATGTGGGGTATGATCTGTGATCGCTATCAAATTCGCAAAACCGTGCTGATTCTGACATTGATCATCACTGGGCTGGTGGGACTTCTCTTTACGGGTGTCTCCACCTTTGTTTACGTATTTTTGCTCTACATATTGCTGTCGTTTTTTCAAAGTGCCGTCGTTCCCATCTCAGATAGCTTGGCTCTAGGTTATGCAAAGGGACATGGCATGCAGTTCGGCGACATTCGCTTGTGGGGAGCCATCGGCTTTGCCCTAGCGGCATTCATCACGGGTCTTCTCGTCGAGCAGTGGGGGCCACATGTTCTTTTTTACTCGTTTTGCTTGGCGTTTCTTATTGCCATTCTGTTTCTTCAGAAGGTTCCGGAAGAAGTGACAGAGGCTTCGCGGTTTCGCGTTAGTATGCTTGCAGGGATCAGAGATTTGGCGCGAATTCCGCGATTTGCGCTGTTTTTGATCTCGTCGTTCTGCATGATGGGCTCTGTAAACGCCAATAATATTTGGTTTTCCCTGTTTTATCAGGATATCGGCGGGACGATTGCCGGTATTGGTCTTGCCTTCTTGTTGTTTGCAGGCAGCGAGGCTCCATTTATGAAGCTGGCGGGTTATATTGTCCGCAGATGGGGACTGGAGTTGACATTGCTGCTATCTGCGATTTTTTGCGCGATGCGCTGGTTCTGGTATAGCTCTGCGCCGAGTACCACTGCCGTGATTGCCATGTTCTTTGTGCAAGGGATTTCAGTAGGCTTTTATTTGGCGACGGCAGCCCAATTTGTGCGCGAAAATACGCCCGCATCCCTTCAGGTGACAGCGTTGGCCATCTTCTTTTCAGTAGGAGGCGGGCTTGGTGCGATGTTTTGCAATTTGGTAGCAGGGTGGATCAAAGATTCGTTTTCGGTGCTAGCCATTTATTTGTTTTTTGGAATCATCACCGCGATCGGGATCATTCCTCTGCTCATGATAAAATTCGGACGGTGGAAGCAAATCTCACCAGACGAAGAAGTGCAAGCTAGTCAATGACGAGCATGCCCTGGAAGCCTGTTTCCGGATAGCCAGGTGCGTCTGATACGAAATGATACCGACCGCGTTTGGCGGCTGAAAACTGTAAGAGAGTCGATTGGGTCGGCTTCAATTCTGTGGATGTAAGGTTTAGATCACGAATGGATAGATTGTGAGGGCGGGTATCGGTGTTGACGATCATCAACGAGACCCGCTCTCCTTCGTGTGCAGTCAATTGATTGGGTAAAAAGCCAGCGCTAGAAATCGTAACGGTATGTGTCCGCGTCGCGACAGCATACGAGGCGGGCAGGCGATGGTAATGATGCGTCCAAAGTAGCGTTAATGTCACAGCCAGAGCGATGATTGGATAACGAAGCAGCCGATACCAGTGACGAGACATTGTGCTTTCAACTCCTTTGAGGACAATAGCATGGGAAGTTACTATTATCCTGTCCTCGGAGTGAAGGGGATAAACACTTTTTCCCTGTTGGATTGAAGAAGGGATGGAAAAACGTATGAAAAATGCAAAATAAAAAAGACTGTTGATGATTGATTCAACAGCCTTTTTTGTATTTTTTGTAACCTTTTGCTATTTTTTACGATTAATTAACGTTGAAAAAAATACGGGAGGATGTAAATGATGAAAAAGCTGAATAAAGTGATTTTTTTGGTAACAACAGCAACTCTACTTGCTACTACGCCAATCTTTCTGACGAATAATGGTCAAGTGCTGGCGGAGGAGAGCAAGGCAAAGGAGCTTACACCTGAATGGAAAGGGAAGGTAGAGCTTGCAATCCAAAAGGTAAAGGAAAGGCTGCCGTATTTAGCCGATTTTTCTTACAGTACGCTTGAGATTTTAGAAAAAGATGATGGAACGAGTCGTATAAGCATCATCTTGCAAACGTCCAAGGAGAAGAAGAAACCGTCTTTTGAATTCAGTTTGGATAAACAAGGGAATCCCAAGGGGTTTAGCTACTACGAGGAATTTCCCGAAGAAGGAAGACCCGAGATTGAGCATGACAAAGTAAAGAGTAAGGCAACAGATTTTATGAAACAATGGTATGGTCCAGATATGGGCGGATTTGCCTATAACCCTAACTATTCACACGACAACGTGGCCCATTTTACAAAACTGGTAAACGGACTTCCGTATCTGAATATCAATGTTCGTCTAACCGTAAACAGCAAGGGGGAAGTCATATCGAAAGGGTCAGGCTTATATAATCTCGGGGGCAATGATGCACCAGCCCTCGAAGATTTGAAGTTTGCTGATCCTAAGGAAGCCATATCCAAGGATCAGGCTGAAAAAGCCTTCGCCAAACACCTGAAGCTCTTTTATTTGAAACAGCCAGCAGAGGGATGGGACGAGAAAACGAAGAAATACTTGTATGGCTCTCCTACCTTACGATACAAATCGGAATTTTCAGAATTTATCGATGCCAAAACAGGCAAGGAAGTTCCTGATTATGAAGGTTCGGGGAGTGCTTATAATCCTATTGTCAGAGTGAATCCTGTCGGTAAGGAAGTAATCGTAAAGACGACAGAGGAAGCAGCAGCTATGTTCGCTGCTTTTGGGATCGAGAGCAAAGCTGAAAAAATAAAAGAAGGCATTTCTGAAGATACGAAAGGTAAGGAATATACACATGAAATCAATAAAGACTTGGAGGCTATCATTGTAACGGAGGAAGAAACAGGACGATTCATGAGCTACGGTGTGGTTGACAAGAGAAAGGGAGAAAAAGAATACCCTGAAGAAGATCCAAACGGAAAGAAATGGCTAACGCCAGAAGAATCGATGAAACTAGCTATTACTGCGCTGGAAAAGTACGGACCAAAGCATGTAAAAGAAGTGATGCCGATTGGGACAGCAGAGTTTCGACAGAGAGGCGCTGTGCAGGGCTTCAAGTTTGTAAATGTGCACGAAGGGATTCCAGTTCTGGATGATGTGATTTCTATCAGAATAGACCGTATCACGGGAGAGGTGATAGGTCTGCATATGTATGATGTATCTTGGGAACCACTCATTCTGCCTGATCCCAAAAAGGCTGTATCACATGAGCAGGCACTAAAGGAATACTTGAAAGTGCGTCCACTGGAGCTGCAATATTTCACATCGGATGCCGATATTTTGTCGGATAACCCAAACTATCAACCCATTCTGGTGTACAGAACAGCCATATCTCTCGACCACCGAGAAATGGATGCCCTAACCGGCAAATTTACTACTGCAGCTGAATTTCATAAAAGTCCGTACTAAGACAGGAGGCTAACCCGTGCAGGAGGATATCGAGCAGCGGATTAGCGCGATCTATCATGCTCACTATCAGGACGTTTACTACTTTCTGCTCCATTTTACCGGAAATCAGAATGATGCCGAGGATTTGACGCAGGAGGTTTTTACGAGAGTGTTAAAAGGGCTCGCCGGATTTGATGGCAGAGTCACTCTGAAAACATGGCTCTTCTCCATTGCCAAGCATGCGGCGATCGACCAACATCGCAAGCAGAAGGTCAAGTCCTTTTTCTCGGAAAACTGGCTGATGAAGCTGGCGACCAAGGAAGGGAGTCCGGAAAACGTCCTGACCAAGAGGGAAAACGTTCGTGAGCTGAAGCAAGCGATCCAAAAGCTAGCGCCCCATTATCGTCTGGTTCTGATTTTGCGCTGCATCGAGGAATACAGCATCAAGGAGACGGCAGAAATCCTGGGTGTATCGGAATCCAAGGTGAAAGTAAACACCCATCGGGCATTAAAGCTGGTCAAAGAAATGATGGATGATACGGAGGAAGGGGGCTTTCTAAATGAGTGGGCTAGAGGATGAGAAGCTGACGGTCCAACTGCGAGGGTTAAGAAGGCAAGACCCACCCCCCCGTCAGGAATTTGTCACCTATTTGGATCAGACGCTGGTTAAACAGGCAAGACAGATGAAGCAGCGGAAAAAAGTGGGCCGTATCTTGTCGATGACAGGAGGTGCAGCTGCAGCTGTCGTACTGGCTCTCTTGGTAGCTGTGCCTGACGGAAAAGAATCGCCAGAGGGAACGAGCGGTATCCGTTCCGAGGAGCGCCCAGTGACTGTACCTCTATCGGAAAAAATGGGAGTAACACCGCAAGAACCTGTTAGCAAACAACAGCCAGTGAAGCGGGAGGAAGGACAGACCAAACAAAGCAGAGAACAAGCTGTTGAACCGAAGACGCAGTCGTTCGCTAATAAACAAGCACAGCAAAAGGAAGCAACATCCAACAGCAATGGGCCTGCGCTGTCTATAGAGAAATATATGCAACAAAAACTGGGTGATAGAAGCAAGCAGTATCGAATGGTTTCGAGCCAACAGGAAACGAATACAGCCGTCTTTCAACGCGAGATCAACGGTGTTCCTTTCGTAGATAGCATCGTGAAGGTTCGACTGGCGGAGGATGGAAGGCCAAAGGGCATGGTTATGGAAGAGAGTATCCATGCAGAGGTGGAGCTTTCATTATTTCCCAGTCCAGCAAAGGCGATTTCCAAAGAAGAGGCCCTTCAAAGACTGACGGTCAATTTGAAACCAGAAGAAGCGGCGACCTTCTCTGGCTATATCAATGCATTGAATGGAGAAGTGCTGGACAAACATTTTCAAAGCCTGACAGCAGGTAGCGGCTACAACCTCATCCCGATTCAGGCACAAGCGAGGCCATTAAAGGCCAGCTCAGAAGAAGAGATAGCCTCCCTTATCCAGCATGAGTTCGGTGTTCATATAGGAGGGGAAAATCGTCCTGTGGCAACGGTTGAGGACAAAACGTACATGGAATACACATGGAAAGTCGCAGATGCTACCTATCTCACTGCACGATTTGCAAGCCCGTCTGGTCAATTGCTGACATATCGAATGAAAAAACGGACGGATTCAGAAACTCTCCCGGAACTGTCCCAAGCAGAAGCTGCCCAAATGGGGGCTAAAAAACTGGAGTCCTATCTGCCAACATCGATCACGCAGCTTGCAATGGATGGTGCGGCGGTGGAGGGGTCTGCCATCAGGCTTGATTTTACTGCCATTGCACAGGGAGTACGATTAGACAGTCACCCGTATAAAGTCTGGGTGGATGGCACGAGCAAGCAAGTAATAGGGATGGAGGGGGATTTTACTGAGGGCGGGAAGGTATTAACTGAGCCTATTAAAGGTAACGGTCCCCCACTGGAACTGATTTATGTTTGGCCGGAAAGAAACGGAAAAAGGACGTCAGCACCTTATCTTGTGTATCAGGTAAAACAGTAAGAAACGATAGAGTAATGATCCGCTTAAGACCACTCAAGATTTTTTGAGGGGTCTTTTTTATGAAGGGAAAAAGCAATTCAACACATATTACTTTGTCACACATAGTAGTATGTGTTATGCTATAGCTGCGAGGTGAACGAGATGAGTGACAGCAGTATCAGCAGTGACATTATCCGCGGTCATATCGATACGATTATTCTCCGTGTCCTGTGTGACGGCGATAACTATGGATACGAAATCATTAAAGCCATTTTCAAAAACAGCGGCGGGCGTTACGAGCTGAAAGAGCCTTCCTTGTATACCAGTCTGAAAAGATTAGAGTCACAAAAGCTGATCGCTTCGTACTGGGGAGATGAGAGCCAGGGGGGCAGACGCAAATATTATCAGGTGACAGAAGCGGGGAGAGAGTCGTACGAAAGAGCGCTGGCATCTTGGAAGGTCGCCAAAGAATTGATTGACCAGCTCATCGAAAGGCGGGAGGAAGTGTGATGGAGAGTTTACAGCACTATGTCGATCAATTGTTTCAAAAATATAGAGGAAGTAAACAAATCGAGGAGCTCAAATGGGAAGTATTGAGCAATTTGGAGGCAAAGGTCGCCGACTTGGTCGCAGATGGGCTATCACTGGATGAAGCCGTGAAAAAAGCAAAGGCCAATCTGCCTTCGATTGATTCGATTGTCGGAGAACGCCGCAACGTATACATACTTCCACTCCTGCAAGAATGGTTGCAGCTCGGATTGCTGTACACACTCATTGCCTGGATTGTGACTATGCCACTGCGAATTTGGGGCATGGGTATCTTTTTGAACTATGGTCTGTTTGCGAGTTGCATACTCATTGGAATCGTCTATTTGATTTTACTCGGGATCAACCGACCGGCTTCCTCGCAAAATTTGACCAGTATGAATGTACGGTCTGCCTTTTTGCTGCGGAAAACGGGCTGGATACTTTGGGCGCTTTATATGGTCGGGAAAATCGGTTTTACGACAGCGCTCTATTTTGGCAGCAATCTATGGTTTTCAACGCCAGTGAATCTTACTGGACCGTATCAATTCGCTACCATTGCCGTAGCGTATGCGCTGCCTTTTCTTTCTATCCTCATTCCACTGTGGCTCCACGCCATTCCACGGCTTATTCTGAAATACGATGCAGGGGAAGGTGACATCATTGCGAAATAAAATCATACTTGCCTTGGTTCTCGTCGGGGTTGTCCTGTTCATGGTCATTCAGATTGTCATTCTCCCGGAGAACGAAGCGCAATCCGAGCAATATCAATTGGCTCAGCAAAGCCCACTGACTCACGATTTGGAATCCATTTTGCCATACAAAAACAAGTACATGGGCGCTACTTCGAATCTGGTCATGTTCAATCATCTGCCGTTGAGTGATCTCAAGCGCACCTTCCAGCTCCGTCCGGAGAAGTTTACAATTGAGATTCATTACGAGGACATGACGACCGACATCGAGGCGAAATTGTTCAAGCAAGCGATGCTGTATAATTCTATGGCAGCCTTTGCGCTGGTAGACAATTTGCAAACAGTCGAATATCGTTTTTCTGATACGACGATTGTGGCCACACGAGTTGCTATTCAAGGCCTCTTCGGTGATGATTTGGCATCGCTGTTGACGAAAGAAAAGTGGCGGACAGGTGTGCAGGACAAGTTACGGAATGACCAATTTATTGAAGAGGGTATGAAGAAAATAGAGAGTATATAGGGAAAGAGGTAAAACGGAAGAAGGGAAATGAGCAATGGTATCAGATACGGTAAAAAACCAATATGCGATTATCTTTACAGAATGGAGAGTCTTACTTAGGCTTTTCAATAGAATAAAGAAAAAAGGGGCGAGCCTGTTACTCGTCCCTTTTGCTTTTAGATAAATACATGTAGCAACAAATACGTAGCTGCAGCGAGCAAGGCAGAAATCGGCAGCGTAATAAACCAAGTGATCACGATGCGTTTGGCGACGCCCCAATTGACGCTCTTTAGACGTTTGGCTGCGCCGACCCCCATAATCCCGGAAGAGATGACATGGGTAGAGCTGACAGGCAATCCTAGCTGCGTAAAGGTAAAAATGATCGAGGACGATGTGAGATCGGCCGTGGCTCCATTGATTGGTTCAATTTTGGTGATTTTGCCCCCGACCGTCTTGATGATTTTCCAGCCTCCGACAGAGGTTCCCAAGCCCATCGCGAGGGCACAAATGAACTGCACCCAGAAAGGAATCGTGCTCGTATCTGCATGCAGGTCAGCCGCTACGAGAGCAAACACGATGATGCCCATCGCTTTCTGTGCGTCATTCGTTCCATGTGTAAAGGATTGTAGAGCCGCCGTGAAAATCTGAAAGAGGCGAAATCCCCGGTTGACCTTGGTAGGGGGAATCATGATCCGACTGAAAATGAAATAAACCAAATTCATCATGAGGTAAGCGGCAACCAGCGCGATAACCGGTGACACAATGAGCGCTTGGAAGATTTTTAAAAATCCAGCCCAGTTGATTTGCGCGCTCCCAGCGGAAGCGAGGACTGCACCTACAAGTGAGCCGATGAGAGCGTGAGACGAACTACTCGGGATACCGTACCACCACGTAATCAAATTCCAAAGAATCGCCGATAGGAGAGCAGCCATAACCACAAGCACTCCGAATTCCAGCTTGGCTGGATCGGCGATATCTCCACCGATCGTTTTGGCGACCCCGGTAAATGTCAGGGCACCGATAAAGTTCATGATAGCTGCTAGACCAATGGCAATCTTAGGTGGGAGAGCTTTGGTGGATACGGTGGTTGCAATGGCATTGGCTGTATCGTGAAATCCGTTGATAAAGTCAAAGGAAACAGCCAGGATGATAACCGCAATAACTAGAGGAAGGCTCGTATGCATGAAAGTAGGTCTCCTTGGTTTAAGAGTTGCCCATGATCACGGATTCCATCGCATCCGCGACATCCTCGCAATGATCCATGACATCTTCGAGCACTTCGTAAATTTCTTTGAGCTGCATGATGTGAATCGGATCGCTTGAGGTTTTGAACAATTGCCGGATGCTCCCTCTCACCAATTCATCTCCTTCGCTTTCTAAATCGTTAATGCGGATGATGTACTCCTTCATAGCAGACAGCTTTTGCTTTTGGAGCAGCTCGATGGCGAGAAGAATTTGCTTGGTAGCCTCTTCGATGAGCTGCCCGAATCTCACCATCGTTTCATCTGCTTCCATGATGTCGTACATATAGAGTCTCGAAGCGCAAAACTCCAAACCGTCCAGTACGTCATCCAATTTGACGGCAAGGTCCAGAACGTCCTCACGCTCGATAGCGGTAATAAATGTCTTGTTGATTTGCACGATGATTTCATGGATGAGCTTGTCGCCTTTTGTTTCGTACTCTTTCATTTCAGTAGAAAAGGTTTTGACAGTCTCCAATGAAGTAATCTTGTATTCATTAAAATAGATCGCTGTTTGATGCACATTTTTCGCAATCTCATACAAGTCATCCAAGAGTGCGTCCGATTTGGTAAAAAGCATAAACAAACCTCCACTTCGAAAACCCGAATAGGAGTATTTTGAGTGGAGGAGGTGGGGATTATGCACTTTTTCACTAACTCTTTACGGGAGTAATTGGGCTGCCATATAGATAGCCACTCCCCACATAATCACAGCGGAAACCATATTCAGGCCACGCTGCATTTTTCCAGACCGATCCAATCGTCCTGCCGTACGACCAGCTACGGAAAGTCCGAAAAACCAGAAGCAGGATACGAGGATGCAGGCAATCGTAAAGCCCCATTTCTCTGTTCCGGTATAGCTGAGTGAGCTGGTGCCAATCACGCCGATCGTATCGAGAATCGCGTGCGGGTTCAACAAAGAGACAGAGGCAGCAAACATGATTTGCTTTTTGGCGGAAAAGCGTTCTTTCTCTCCCTCCTCAGTATTGGGACGGCTACGCCACGTTAAATATCCCATGTACATCAAAAAGAAGAAGCCGATGACATATAGAACTGTTTTTAACCATGTGACTGTCAATACAACCAAAGAGACTCCCAATACCGCCAATAAAATGAGCAGGGTATCACAGAGTGCCGCAGTCAGTACGACGGGCATGGCACGAAGTAATGTTGGTTGTAGAGCCCCTTGATTAAAAACGAAAACATTTTGTGCACCGAGCGGTAAAATAAGTCCAAAAGCAAGCACAAAACCGTGCAAAATCGCTTCCAGCATGATCATTCCTCCCCGTTTCTCTCTGGATGCAAAGGCTATTTGCATTACTGTCATTATTCACGGTTGTGAATCTGTTGTCTCCAGCCAATTGGTTTACATCCAAACCAACCAATTTGTACAATGATAAGACGAGGAGGAATGTGCTTGTGTTGACGATAGACTGGAAGCCTGACAAATCATCTGACATACCGATCTACGCACAGATTGTGGCATATATCAAGGGGAAAATCGCAGGCGGTGAGTGGCCGATCAATAGTAAATTGCCAACACAAAGAGCGTTAGCGCAAGCCTTTGATGTAAACCGCAGTACGGTGGTGACGGCGTTGGAAGAGCTAAAAGCGGATGGCTTCATTGAAGCAACAGTAGGCAGTGGCTCCGTCGTTAGCAACAACACGTGGTCCCTGCTGACGACTGCACCTCCTCCGAATTGGCTGGGATACGTTCAGGCAGGGGCGCATCTACCCAACTCGCAGACGATCCAGGATATCAATCGTTATGAGCCAGACCCGAGGTACATTCGATTGGGGACAGGTGAGCTGTCGCCCGGCTTGATTCCTGTTGCGGAGATGGAAGAGGTCATGGCTAGCTTGCAGGGCAAAATGACACATCTCGGATATTCAGAGCCAAAAGGACTGTTGCCTTTGCGTCAGGCGATCAGCAACCATTTGCGGAGCAGGGGGATCGAAGCTTCTCCGGCTTCTATTTTGGTCGTTTCGGGGGCCCTTCAAGCCTTGCAGTTGATATCGATTGGCATCCTTCACCGTGGATCTGCCATCTTGCTCGAACAGCCTTCGTATTTATTCTCACTGCCTTTGTTTCAATCATCGGGTATGCGTCTGGTTGGTGTACCGATGGATGAAGAAGGAATCTCTCCCCAAGTGCTTACGAGACAAAAACAGGTGCATAACGCGGCACTCCTCTATACGATTTCGGCTTACCACAATCCGACGGGGATTAGCCTATCAGAGAATCGAAGGGAGCAAGTGCTGGCTGCATGTGAACGGGAGAGACTGCCTGTGTTGGAAGATGACGTTTATGGAGAATTGTGGTTAGACGAACCAGGGCCGTTGCCGTTGAAGGCGAGGGATCAGAGTGGGCTGGTCTTGTATTTGGGCAGCTTGTCCAAAACACTGAGTCCGGGGCTGCGAATTGGCTGGATTGTAGGGCCTGAGCCTGTCATTGAACGCCTTGCCGATGTGAAAATGCAGACGGACTACGGAGCGAGTGCTATTTCCCAATGGGTGGCGACAGAGTGGCTCACAAGCGAGAGATATTCCCGGCATCTGGATCAGCTAAGAGCGGCACTGCGACACAGAAGGGACAGAATGTGCGAATGGCTTACTCGCTGGTTTGACGATTTAGCAGATTGGCGTATTCCACATGGTGGTTTTTATATTTGGCTGCGTCTGCATCAGGCGGTTTCGATGCGCAAGCTTTTTACGGAAGCATTGGCAAAAGGTGTCCTGTTAAATCCCGGCTTTGTTTATGATCAGACGGATAGTCATCATCTTCGCTTGTCCTATGTGTACGCAGAGGAAGCCGACATGGAAAAGGCGTTATTTGTCTTAGCGCAGCTCCTGCGTGGCAGGGGTTAATGGAAAGAAGACACCTGCTTTTGGGGCATGTGTCTTCTGCTATTTCAATGATAAGGGAACTGCGTGGAGTACCCGCTAAACTGCTGATAAGCTTGCTGTAGTTGTTGCTGTTCGGCAGCCTCCAGCTTGTACCAGCCTTTTTGGAACATGAGATTGAAAGCATCGCGTGCTGACTGATGGGTTTCATTCAAAATTTGTACCATGTCATCATAAAGCTGCTGATGGCTGGCTTCCCGAACGGCAACGTTAAAGTTATCCGTCAAATACTTGCATGTAGCCAGACAGTCGTTGAGGTAGTCACGATCGTTCATTTCCGGGCCTTTTACTTGTGGTAGCTGACCGGATTGCGGATTGGCGATCTGGTTTTGGTTTGGCATCCCGATTCCTCCCTTATTGCATTTGATGTTGTGGCTGGGATTGCTGTTGCTGGGACTGTGTCTGTGGAATGGTCGCCATCACTGCGGTGTTGTTGTTTTGCAGGTGACTCAGTAGTTTTTGGTAGTGTCGCTGGTGCATTTGTCCTTGCTGTTCTAGACATTGCTTGACCTGGGGATCAGTAGCTTGCTGTGCGAAAGCATGTAGCTTTTTGAAAGCGATCAGTTCCCATGACAAAGCATCCTTGAGATAGCTCAAGTCCTTTGTCGTAATGACCTTAGGCGGTTCGGGAATCGGAGCTTGTGTAAAGGGTTTGGAAGACAGGATGGATGGCATCGGGTTGCTCCTTTCAGATGGAATCATATATAGGATGAGCAACAACTCAGGAAGTAACCCCTGAGGATTGCAGCCAAAAAAATCCGGTCGCAAAGGACCGGATCAGGATAGCTCCAGCGAAGAAACGATGATGTCGATGCTGGCGGGAGCGATATTGAGACAATATTGAGCTTCTTTGTACAACGTAGATTGAAGTTCATGGATAAGTGCTGGAATATTTGTCATGTAAGGTAGATGAAGAGCAATCGAAACCTGAAACCGTGGCAAATCCTCAAAACTGGAGACGATCTTGACCACATGATGGACCTCGTCAAACTGGTTGCAGGTCGCATCCACGATTTTTCGCAACACTTGAGGATGAATCATGATACGTCCACCTGAAAACGGAGGATGAACCACGGTTGTTTCCCCAATCACTTCTTTTTTCGAGCTGAAAATCTGTTGGGCAGAAGAGATGAGGCGCTGGAGGAAGTCTTTTTCTACCTCCACACGCGGAATCGGTATCGTGTGCTTGCCCATTGTTTCCCGCACGTAGCGGGCAGCTTCGATTTCCTGCGGAGGCTTGATGGATTCAATCGGGATGAAGTCCACCTGAAAAGGCAAATGCAGCGCTTCGACGATACGACCAATCATCCGCTGCGAAGTACCTAACACGAGTAGTCGGCTTGGTTGAATCTCGCCAAGACTTCGCCGTACTTCTTCAGCGTGTTCCTTATAATGAAAAATAGCTCGTTTTACCGCCTGAATTTTTGTCTTCTCATATTTGGCAGAGGTTCCGGCCACCTTACGTCCCTGGTAAATCAGGATGCCATCATCAATAATGGCGTCGATGTTCATTCGGTGAGCAAGTTCTAATGCACTGGTGCTTTTTCCTGTTCCACTGGTGCCGTACAAGGCGTAAATTTCCATGGGACCTCCTTCGTCATTTTTCTCGACTATGCTTGATCTTTTTTATTATACATGACAAGGAGGGGGGACAAAACGACTTTACTAGTATTGTGCCCCCATCTCCCGCGATCTTTCCGCAGCACGCAGGATGGCTGCAGTGACGGCCTCCTGGAATTGATAAGCCTCCAATACTTCCAGTCCTGCTTGGGTTGTTCCACCCGGACTCGTTACTTTTTTGCGGAGAATAGAAGGCTCTTCGCGTGTATCGAGCAGCATATGTGCCGCGCCGATCACGGTTTGCAGCGTTAATTGGCGTGCCATTTCCCGATCGAGTCCCGCTGTGGCACCTGCCCCCATCATGGCTTCTACCAAATAGTAAATATAAGCAGGACCACTTCCAGACAATCCAGTAATGATGTCCAGTTCTTCCTCGGCGACTTCATATACGGTGCCAATTGCTTCGAAAAGTTTGGTAGCCAGCTCGCGATGCTCTTCCTGGACAAAAGGATTCGCGGACAGTCCTGTAGCAGACAAACCAACCGCGGACGAAGTGTTGGGCATTGTACGGATGATCGGGCACTCTGCACCGAGCCACTCTCCGATCAAGCTGGTGGAGACGCCGGCAACCACTGAAATGATCAATTGGTCGGAACGAACAACTCCACGCAAATCGTGCAAAGCCTCTGCTGCATCCTTCGGCTTGATGGCCAAAATCAAAATATCGGAAGAACGGACTACCTCAAATTTATCCTGAGTAGCAATTACCCCGTAGTCATTTGCCAACTGTTCCAAACGCTCCATATTGTTGCGGTTGGAGACGGTAATACGCTCAGAAGGGAGTAAGCCTTTCTTTACAATACCGGAAAGCATGGCCTCCACGATCGAGCCTGCACCGAGAAAACCGATCCGTCCCTCTGTAATCGCTGTTGCTTGGTTACTCATGGTGATTCCCTCCCTTTGGACTATCGGATTTGGCCGTTTCCGCGTACGACATACTTGTAAGAAGTGAGCGCTGGCAAGCCCATTGGCCCACGAGCGTGAAGCTTTTGCGTGCTGATGCCGATCTCGGCACCGAAGCCGAATTCTCCACCATCTGTAAAGCGGGTAGAGGCGTTGTGATATACCGCTGTGGCATCGATCGCAGTCAAAAACTGACGGGCTGCGACTTCATCTTCCGTTACAATTGCCTCTGAATGGCCGGAAGTATGCGCTGTAATATGTTCAATGGCATCGCCCAGGCTATCGACAGTGCGAACCGCCAGAATTAGCGAAGAGTATTCCGTATCCCAGTCATCTGCCGTTGCATCCTGTAGTTGAGAGTTGAGGTCGGAATGCAGCTCTATCGTACGCTCACAAGCACGGAGCTCAACGCCCTTCGCCAGTAGCTTTTGGAGCAAGGCTCGTTGATTTTCCTGTGGCCAACTGCGGTTCACGAGCAGTGTTTCGGCAGCATTGCATACGGCAGGCCGACTCGTTTTGGCATTGATCACGATGCTTTCAGCCATGTCATACTGAGCCGCTACATCCACATAAATGTGGCAGTTGCCGACGCCTGTTTCGAGTACAGGAACACTTGCGATTTGCAGAACCCGCTGGATCAGTCCTGCGCCACCCCGAGGGATGATGACATCGACGAGACCATTGGCGGTGCACAAGTAATCAACAGAGGCATGTTCGGCAAAAGGCAAGTACTGCACCGCTTCTGCGTCAAGTCCGGTCGCAGTGAGTGCTTGACGAATGCTAGTCGCCAACGCGAGATTGCTGTGAACAGCGCTGTGGCTGCCGCGCAAGACGATCGCATTGCCCGTTTTGATAGCGATAGCTGCTGCGTCAACGGTGACGTTCGGTCTGGCTTCGTACACCATTCCAATGACGCCGAGAGGGACGCGGATTTGTTCGATGAAAAGTCCGTTTGGACGTGTCCACGAGTCGATGCGTTCTCCGACTGGATCATCGAGGGATACTAGCTGCGTCATGCTATCCACGAGCTGTGCAATTCGCTCAGGCGTCAACAGGAGACGATCCAGATAGGAGGCTGGCTGACCGTCTGCTTCCGCGATGGCGAGGTCCTTGGCGTTTTCTGAGAGAATGACGGTCTCATCAGCCAGCAACTGGTTGCCGATTGCGACGAGCACTTGGTCTTTTTCTTTGCGAGAGAGTATTGCCATTTTTCGTGAAGCCTGTTTGGCCAGGGTCATTCGTGTATGCACTTTTTCTTTCAAGCTTTCCATGGTTTCTCCAACTCCTTCTTTCTATCTACATGGATTCGTTTAGATGACAGGCGTCCATTCATCCCGATGTATAACAGTACCGCTGTGTCGCGTTACGTTATCAGGGGAAAGAAAATCACTTAACTGTGCTGCAGTAAATCTGCTGATACCGCGACCAATCAACGTACCCTCATAGTAAACCTCGATAACCTCACCTTGCTCGAACATGCCGGATACATCGCGGACACCTGCCAAGAGCAAGCTTTTGCTGTTTTCCAAAATCGCTTCCGCTGCACCGCTATCAACCGTGATTTTTCCGCGGGTAGGGGAGTGAAGCGCAATCCATTGCTTGCGTGTAGGAACGCTGTTCGTTGCAGGTGCTTCTGGATGATAGTTGACATAGGTACCATTCCCGTTGCCAGTAAGGACATCCAGCAAATCAGTGGTATTCGTTAATTTTCCGATAAAGCTCGGAATTCCTAATGATTGGGCGGTTTTTGCTGCGATCAGCTTGGAGCGCATACCGCCTGTTCCCAGTTGGGAAGCTCCGCCGGCAAGTGCCTCGATTTCGTCCGTCACACATTCGAGCCAGCCCATATGTTTTGCATCAGCATGATAACGTGGGTCTTTATCATACAAACCATTCGTATCAGTCAGGATCGTGTACAAATCAGCATGGATGAGACCAGCGACGAGTGCGCCAAGCATATCATTGTCTCCGAAGGTCAATTCCGCAACGGATACCGTGTCGTTTTCGTTGATGATCGGCAAAATGTTTTTATCCAAAAGAAGTGACAACGTAGAAAATGCGTGCTGATACCGTTCCTTATGTGAAAAGTCACCGCGTGTCAGCAAGATTTGCGCCACGCTGAAGTTATGAGCACCAAACATTTGCGTATAGGTTTGCATCAACAAGCTTTGCCCGATGGCCGCCGCTGCTTGCTTGGCTGCCAAGGATCGCGGTCGCTGCTGATAGCCGAGACTTTGATAGCCGCTGGCGACAGCTCCCGAGGAGACTAAGACAACCTGATGACCCGCTTCGCGCAATTGGCTGATAGCCGAGACGAGCAGCGACATTTTCGCCGGATCAACACCGCCTGTAGCTGCTGCAATCGAACTGCTCCCCACCTTTACTACCAAACGCAACTTAGTCTTTTTCATGCGTAAAACCCCCTTCTTGCATACAAAAAAGCCCTCTCGTCTCTTTGATAAGGACGAAAGGGCTTGATAACCTCACGCGGTACCACCTTATTTGACGTTTTGGACTGAAGACATACTTCAGCCAAGAAACGCCCGGCTCTCTTTCTTTGATAACAGGTGAAAGAAACCTGTCCAGGTCTTCCCTGGATGCTCTGGGGTGGGTTCAAACCGATTCAAGGACGAAACCTCTCAGCCGGTGGATTTCGCTCTCTGGACCTGAAGGGCGGTTTTACTATTCCCCGTCATTGCCGCTCACTATGTGCTTATTAATTCACTATTATTCGCTTGGTCTGCAAGAAATGTCAAGAGGCTTATTGAAATTGTTCATTCCCATAAGCGCCCATCCGTGATTTGATTTCGAACCGTTTGGTCTTTTGATCGCGTACGAGCCGGTAGCGAAGCGTACGGTCAGAAGCAAAGGAAGAATCGGTTACATCATCCACGGTCACACTGAGTTCTCCATTGTTTTTTTGGACAGTCGTGTTTCGTACCGAGATCAAAGTCGGATAGTCGACGCGTGGGATTGCTACGTATACTTTTTCCTTCACCAGCTTGGTTGTCATGTTGTCGTACATGGCTTCTGCCAGTGGACGGCTCCAAAAACGACCGAAGTACCCCGTTATCTTGTCTTTACTGTCGAAGCGCTTAGGCAATTCACGAAAGACGAGACCATCCTCAATCATAGATTTTCCTTTCGCATTGTCCGCAGCAGCATAATATACATTTTCCAGCTGATGCTCGGCTTGCGTCAAAAAGAGGACCACATCCATTTTGTTATCGCCAAGCTTTTGGATGGCAGACTGTTTGGCAGGCTTGCTCTGTGTTTTGACCTTGGTCTTTGCTTGCTGCTGCTTTACTTGCGTCATGCATCCAGTGACGAGCAAAGAAAGAGCGAGAATAAACATCCAGTTTTTCCAGTTGACTTTCATGGCGCACCTCACTTGGGAGCAGTCGTTTTACGTTAGCCTGTGTGTCAAAAAAGAGAAATAGCCCAGTTAATATATGGATAGGGGTTGTCTGACTCTCGGATTATGTCTATCATGGAGAGAGTTGGACAGATCGAACGATTGAGGTGGAATATATGTTTGGGTTTGGCAAAAAGGCAAAAAAGCCGGACGGTATTGATGTTTTGATTATCAAAACCGACGAAGCGAAAAATCGCAACTTTTATCAGGTTGCTTTTCCTAGCGTGGTAGCGAATGATATTTTGTCCATGCTGCAAAAATTGGAAAAATCAAAAATGAACAAGCAAGAGTTCCTTGGGGAAATCGGCGGTTTCCGTATCGTAACCCACTTAGAAGCCTTGACTAGTTTTGAAATTTTGGATGATGCAGATATGGAGGCGCAGCCGGTACAAATTCAAGATTTTGCCAATATGCTTCTGCGTCGTTTGGAAGCGTTGGAGGAAAATGGAAAACTGGACGGAAACGAAGATTTAGCATTCATCATGGGCGAGCTGACTATGCTGCGTGATGGTAGCTTTGTACCACAAAACTAATCATGAGAGTCGTTGGGATAACCGACGGCTCTTTTTCTTTTCCCGGAACTTTTCTTAGAGCTACTCGTAGTAAATGGAGTGGAAGTAAATTGGAAAATGGAAACGGCGGGGAGAGGGGAGAAACAGCGATGATAGAACTTGTCAATGTGACGAAAAGCTATAACGGCACGATAAAAGCAGTTGATCAAATGAATCTCACAGTGCCCAAAGGAGAAATTTTTGGTTTCCTCGGCCCAAATGGAGCTGGTAAGACAACCACGATCAAAATGATCACAGGTATCACACGTCCGGATCAAGGTGAGATCACGATCAATGGAAAAAATATTCGATCCGAAGCGCTCGAAGCAAAACGCCAATTCGGTTATGTACCGGATAGCCCTGATCTTTTTTTGCGCCTGAAAGGTCTGGAGTATGTCAGCTTCATGGCAGATATTTACGAAGTACCCCAAGAGGTACGAGGAAAACGGATTTTACAGTTGGCGGATCGCTTTGACATGAAGAACGCTTTAGGGGATCCGATTCAGAGCTATTCGCATGGCATGCGACAAAAAATCATGATCATAGGGGCGCTCATCCATCAGCCTGAAGTGTGGATTCTCGATGAGCCTTTGACCGGGCTCGATCCCAAGTCATCCTTTACGTTAAAAGAAATGATGCGTGAACATGCGGATAGCGGTCGAAGCGTATTCTTTTCGACACACGTACTGGAGGTTGCTGAGAAGCTGTGCGATCGAGTCGGAATCATCAACAAAGGTAAAATCTTGTTCTGTGGAACCTTTGCTGAGCTGCGCGAGCATTATCAGTCAGACGTATCACTGGAAAGCTTGTTCCTGGAGTTGACCAAGCATGAATAAAGTGCTGATTTTGACGAAGATGATGATGAAAAACGCGGAGCCAGCCTGGAGAGTGGAGAAAGGGAGTGGCTGGAAGACCGCTCTGTTACTTATTGTCATTGCACTAGGCGTCCTTCCCATGATGGCTTCGGCTGTACTGGTGATTTCTGAGTTGTATGACGGATTGGCGCTGATCGGACAGCAGGGGGCTATACTCGGATTTGGCGTAGCCGTGACATCGCTTGTCATCTTTTTATTCGGGATTTTGTACGTCTTGAGTGTCTTCTACTATTCCAAGGATGTTGAGCATTTGTTGCCGATGCCGCTTGCTCCAGGACATATTCTCGGAGCCAAATTTTCTCTTGCACTCGTGTATGAATATTATACAGCGCTGGTTTTCCTGGGGCCTTTGTTCATTACGTACGGCGTGAAAAGCGGCGCAGGGATCATGTATTATCTACTAGCAATCCTTGTCTTTTTGGTTGTTCCTGTTTTGCCGCTTGTGCTGGCTGCTCTTGTTGTGATGCTGTTCATGCGTTTTACAAACGTCAAAAAATACAAGGAGCGCTTCCGTATCATCGGAGGGCTGATCGGGATTGG
This sequence comes from Brevibacillus sp. FIR094, assembly GCF_050477165.1. NCBI lineage: Bacteria > Bacillati > Bacillota > Bacilli > Caryophanales > Paenibacillaceae > Brevibacillus > Brevibacillus sp. FIR094. The sequence goes on from NZ_JBEAES010000004.1 coordinate 159,686, forward strand.
AATTGTCGTGGGTTTTCAAGCGCTGTTCCAACGTCAGTCTAGCGGAAGTGAATTTGGTATTGAGCAAATTCAGCAAATGCTGTTGACACAAGAAAATGGGCTGTTGGGCTTAGTCACCCAGCTGTTCCCTGGAAGTAATCTGGCTGCCCTTGCTTTGATAGACAGCGGTACTTGGGGTTCTCTCGGCTATCTGTTTGCTTTCCTTCTCGTGGCGATTATAGCTATAGCCGCCTTTCTCTACGCCGGAACGTATCTCTATTTTTCGGGTGTGATGGGAATGAGCGAGTCAGTCGCCAAACGAAAAGAAGTTGTCGATACTGCTTTCGCCAAGCTTGTCCAAAAACGTCCGGCTATACTGGCATACGCGCTCAAGGAATGGAGAATGTTATGGCGGACACCGGCATTTCTGATGAATTGTACGTTATCCAGCATTCTGATTCCGATACTCATGTTGATCCCCTTTCTTAGCCGTCGTGACAGTGGGGAAATGATTTCATTCGTTCAAACTGTCATGCAGAGGGGCTCGGTAGCGGGTATGGTAATAGCGATCGCCTTTGCTGCTTTCCTTATCATGGGTGCCATGAATAGCACCTCTGTAACTGCCATATCCAGAGAGGGACAGGGATTCTTTACGAACAAGCTACTGCCCATGCCATATCGCGACATCCTGTTGGCAAAACTGTTCCCAGGATTCGTGCTAAGTGCACTGAGTATGCTGCTGCTGCTTGCAGAGGCCGTATGGTTTTTACAGCTTTCTCCTGCCATTATCATACTTGCCATCGTGAGTGGAATTCCGGGGCTGATTTTTATCAACATGGTCGGAATCTTGGTGGATTTGCAGTTGCCTAAGCTGCGTTGGAGCTCCGAACAAGAGGCCGTCAAGCAAAATCTCAATCCCCTTTTCCCGCTGGTAATAGGCCTTATGGCAGGAGGCCTAGTCGTCCTAGCCAGCTCTTCGTTGGGGACATCGATGTTAGAAACGGCTCTTGGGATTTTTGTCCTGTTCACTCTCATTAACATTTTCTTATATCGGTTGCTTGTGACCAAGGGACCAGGCTGGTTAGAGCAGATTGAAGGATAGTCAGTGCATAGTGAAAAAGGATATAATTGGGCCGCTACTACAAAGTGCGGCTCTTTTTCATTTGTTTTGAAAAAGTATAACAAAGTTCCGTTTTCATCCCGATACAAGAAAGGGAGAGATCAGACCCAGGAAAATAGACCAATATGGCAGGAATGGATGCTACTGGGGACGAATTCCAAAAAAAAGGGAGTAAGGAATTGATCATGGAAAGAAAGGAGCTATCGTAAGTCATGGTAAAGCGTTTTGCTATCGTTTTTCTCTTGGCACTGCTAGTGGTGCAAAGCGTTTTTTCAGGGAGTGCGAATGCGGCTGCACCTGGCATGTATACGGATATACAAGAACATTGGGCGCGTGAGCACATCAACGAAATGGCGGATCTGGGCATCGTAAAGAGGAAGGGATATCAGCCTTTTTACCCAAACAAGCCAGTTACTCGAGGCGAAGCTTTGGCTATGCTGAATCGCGTATTTGAGACGGTATATGGACCGATAGAAAAGCCAGAACGCAAGCCAAACCTGGATCATCGCTATCTACTCCGGGGGGAAGTAGATCAACTGCTGAGCAATCTAAAGACCATGATGAGAATCGAAACAGACGATCTGGGCAAGTTTGATCCAGGAGACCGGATGCTGTACTATCTATATTTGGCTGAAACCGGACACCTGATGAAAAGGCAAGAGAAGGAAAATCCGGACTGGTGGATGTCCAGTGCCGGCATGCAGTGGCCATTGTCGAGAGAAGAGGCCAGCTTGATGCTGTTTCATATGCTGGCACCGCAAAAATTCCGTACAGCCAATATTAAACCACAAGATACAGTCTCTTTCTTTAACAGCTATTACGAATGGAAGCGCGACCGATTCTATCGGGATACATATTCACCGTACCCGTTGGCGATCCGGGAATTCAATCTGTTTCTCACGGACAAGACCTTTTCTCCAAACAAGATCCTGACGCGTGCAGAATACGTTGTCGTGATGCATCGACTGATTGATTATTACCGGATGGATGCAGCTTCGCAGTTCCGTGGTTCACCTGCGAATCAGCAGCACATTGCGCAGGTGTATGTACGAGCAGCGAATTTGGCATACGAAACCAAAAATCAGAAGCAGCTGTCTGTACTCTTTACAGACGATACGCTCAAAAGCATGGCAAAGCTGGAGCAAGTGCCCACGTACAACGGACCCGTAAAAGTATCGGTCAAGGCAGACGAAAACAATTCGAAAACCCTCTGGGTGATTGCTCATTATCTAGACCCGAAAAACGGTGACTTCCAGATTGAATACCGATTGGAAGGAGACGCGTCCAACGCTTACGGACGCAAGATCACCACGCTGATTTACTCGCAAAAATAGTACAGAATAAGGGGCACCGGACAATCGAGTGTCCCTTTTCTTTTCTTTCTTACAAAGAAGCGACAAGAGACGATTGCAACTGACAGAATTTTCGATTACAATAAAAACTGAACGGTGATTCAGTTGGTGGGAGCGTAACATCTCCGGGCGTGTAAGACAGCCAAAACGTGGGATGTCATTTTTTAACCCACATACTGAATGAGCATTCATTCAACAAGAGACATGTGCTGATGTGCACAGGAATATCTATAGAGAAAGTAGAAGTTTTAAAAATGCTCTGCTAGTCTGAATATTAGGTATTCACTGTTGCGAGGCCATTCTTTTTACCATGAATAAGCCATGACTAGGTTTTTAAAAAGGAGGATTTGGAGATGGAACGCAAAATTCGCAAGGCGGCAGTTCTCGGTTCAGGCGTCATGGGCGCTGGGATCGCAGCACATTTAGCCAACGTCGGTATTCCCACTTATTTACTGGACATCGTGCCGCGTGAATTGACAGCAGATGAGAGTAATAAAGGACTTACTTTGTCTGATAGCGCGGTGAAAAACCGGATCGCACAAGCGGGCCGTGACCGACTTTTGAAGGAGAAGCCGGCGCCGCTCTACGATAAAAAGAACATCGACCTGATTACAGTTGGTAACTTCGAAGACCATCTTTCTTGCTTGAGCGAGGTCGATTGGATTATTGAGGTAGTTGTCGAGAACATCGAGGTGAAGAAAAGCGTCTTCGCTATGGTAGAAGCGCATCGCAAGCCAGGGACAATCGTGTCTTCCAATACGTCCGGTGTTTCTATCAATGAAATGGCAGAGGGACGTTCTGATGACTTCCGCAAGCATTTCCTTGGCACGCACTTTTTTAACCCACCGCGCTACTTGAAACTGTTGGAGCTGATCCCAGGTCTAGATACAGACCCGCAAGTTATCTCTTTCATGAAGCATTTTGGTGAGCATGTGCTCGGAAAAGGAATGGTCGTTTGCAAGGATACGCCTAACTTCATCGCCAATCGCATCGGTACATATGGATTGCAGGTTTCGATCCACGAAATGGTGCGACTGGGGCTTGGGGTAGATGAGATAGATGCGTTGACAGGTCCGGTCATCGGCCGTCCGAAGAGCGCTACGTTCCGCACACTGGATGTCGTCGGACTGGATACGTACGTACATGTGGCGGGTAACGTCAGGAACAAAAGCACGGATGAACAGGAGCGCTCGGTTTTCGAAGTGCCGGAGTTCGTTCTGCAAATGGTAGAGAAAAGATGGATTGGGCAAAAAGCTGGTCAAGGCTTTTTCAAGCAGGTGAAGACGGAGAAAGGCAAAGAGATCATGGCACTGTCGGTTGACACGTTAGAATACCGTCCAAGTGTGAGGCCAAAGTTCCCTTCCCTCGAAACAGCGAAAACAGCCAAGACATTGCCTGAGAAGTTGAGAGTCCTCGCATACGGCAAGGACAAGGGCAGTGAGTTTGTCTGGAGTGTTTTCAAAAAGGTACTGCTGTACTCTGCGGAAAAGGCTCATGAGATCGCAGATGATATCGTCTCTGTTGATCAGGCCATGAAGTGGGGCTTCGGCTGGGAGATGGGACCATTCGAAACATGGGATGCCATCGGTCTAGAAAAGTCAGTGGCGAGAATGCGTGAGGAAAACGAGAAGATTCCGGCACTCGTCGAGGAGCTGCTCGCGAGTGGGAAAACCTCCTTTTATCAACAAGAGCAAGGGAAGCGCAGCGTGTTTTCTATCGGAGGCACCTACAAGGACGTCGAAGAGAGCAAGGAAAACATCAACTTGGCAGCACTTAAGGAGCAAGGCAAGCTGATCAAGAAAAATGCGGGTGCCGCCTTGATCGATTTAGGAGATGGAGTCGCATGTCTGGAATTCACCTCTCCGCACAATGCGCTCGGGATGGATGTTCTGCACATGGCGAGTCAGGCCGCAGAAGAAGTGCAGAAGAACTTCGCTGGTCTGGTCATCGGTAATCAAGGCAAAAACTTCTGCGTCGGGATGAATCTCGCAATGGCGTTGATGGAAGCACAGGATGAGAACTGGCTGGAGCTCGATATGCTCGTCTCGAATTTCCACAAAACAGCACGGGCACTGCGCTACATGCATCGTCCAGTCGTCGCAGCACCGTTTGGGATGACGCTTGGCGGCGGTGTTGAGGTGGCCTATCTCGCGGATCGTGTACAGGTATCAGCAGAGACGTACCTTGGACTGGTAGAGGTGGGAGTAGGACTTCTGCCTGGTGGCGGAGGAACGAAGGAGATGCTGTTCCGAGCAATGGAAAACGTTCCAGAGGGAGGCAGCGTGCCAGTTGATCCGTTCCCGTTCGTGGCGAAGGCGTTTGAAGCTATTGCTATGGCAAAGGTATCTACGAGTGGTCAGGAAGCTATCAACCTGGGGTACCTTCGACCGACTGACCGCATCAGCGTGAATGCCGATCATTTGTTATACGATGCGAAGCAGCTGGTGCTCACGATGGATAAAGAGGGCTACACGCCGCCAGCGCCACGCAAAATTCGCGTCATCGGTGAAACGGGTTATGCGAACCTGCGCCAAAATATTTATGCCATGAAGAAGAGTGGATATATTTCCGAGCATGATGAGCTGATCGCAAGCAAAGTTGCTTATGTCATGTCTGGTGGTAACGTGCCAGCGGGTACAGAAGTGACAGAGAGCTACATTCTGGAGTTGGAAAAGCAAGCGTTCCTCGAACTGATCAAGACACCGAAAAGCCAGCAACGGATGCAGCACATGCTGACCAAAAACAAGCCTTTGCGTAACTAGGGAGAGGGAGGGATAACGATGAGAGAAGCAGTTATTGTCGCGGGCGCCGCACCGCTATCGGTAAATCGAAAAAAGGAAGTCTCAAGGATTTTCACCCAGTCGATATGGGAGCTGCAGTTGTAAGTGACCTGTTGCGCCGCGTACCACAGCTCGATCCAGCTGATATCGAGGATATCATCATAGGGACGGCTGTACCGGAAGCTGAGCAAGGCATGAATATGGCTCGCTTGATCGGACTGCGTGCCGGATTGCCGACAAATGTATCGGGAATCACGATCAATCGCTTTTGCTCCTCTGGTTTGCAGACGATTGCTTACGCTGCTCAGCAAATCATGGTTGGCAGCTCCGATGTGGTTGTCGCTGGCGGGGTGGAGAGCATGAGTCTGGTGCCGATGCTCGGTCACAAAATCGCACTCAATCCGATTCTGGTAGAAACGAAGCCGGAAGCGTACATGAGCATGGGCCATACGGCTGAAGAAGTAGCGAAGAGGTACAACATTTCTCGTGAGGATCAGGATGCTTTTGCTCTGCAAAGCCATCAGCGTGCGACGGCTGCGATAACTTCAGGGAAATTCCAAGATGAAATCGTACCATTGAAAATCAAGCAGCATTTTGTAGATGAAGCTGGCAAGGTTCACGTCCAGGAACGTGTTTTTGACAAAGATGAAGGAGCGCGTTCGGACACGACGATGGAGGCACTCGCCAAGCTCAGGCCGGTCTTTCATGTGCAAGGCAGCGTAACGGCAGGAAACTCCTCGCAAACGAGCGACGGCGCGGCGGCAGTTCTCGTGATGTCTGCCGAAAAGGCAGCCGAGCTGGGTGTCGAGCCGATTGCCAAGTTCCGTTCCTTTACGGTTGGCGGCGTAGACCCTGATGTCATGGGGATTGGTCCGGTTGTCGCGATTCCAAAAGCTTTGAAGCTAGCGGGAATTAGCTTGGAGGATGTCGATCTGTTTGAGTTAAATGAAGCTTTTGCTTCTCAATCGATTGCCGTCATTCGCGAGCTGGGACTCGATCCTGAAAAGGTCAATGTAAATGGTGGGGCAATTGCATTAGGGCATCCACTCGGTTGCAGTGGTGCCAAGCTGACCGTCCAGCTTTTGAATGAAATGAAGCGCAGAGGTGGCAAATACGGAGTCGTTACGATGTGTATCGGTGGTGGAATGGGAGCAGCTGGCGTTTTTGAGATGATCTAATTTTAAAAATAAGGAGTGGGATAGTAATGGCAGAAACAAAAGATTTGATCCGCGGTGGAAGCTTTTTGATCGATGCAGGTTCAGCAGATGATGTATTCGTGCCAGAAGAATACACCGAAGAGCAAAAGATGATTGCCAAGACGACGGAGGATTTCGTAAATAATGAAGTTCGTCCTCATCTGGAAGAGCTTGAAAACCACCAATTTGATATTTCGGTTCGTCTGTTGAAGGAAGCAGGGGAGCTCGGTCTGTTGGCTGGTGACGTTCCAGAGAAATACGAGGGACTGGGGCTGGATAAAGTCAGCACTGCACTCGTCACAGAGAAGTTCTCTCTAGCTCGCGGCTTTGCGCTCAGCTACGGCGCCCATGTTGGTATCGGGTCACTGCCGATCGTGTACTTTGGAAACGAGGAGCAAAAACAGCGCTATCTGCCTGATCTGGCGTCTGGAAAACGAATCGCTGCCTACTGCCTGACAGAGCCAGGCTCTGGCTCGGATGCGCTGGGTGCGAAAACGACAGCGACTCTCTCCGCAGATGGCACGCACTATATTCTCAACGGAGAGAAGCAATGGATCACTAACGCTGGCTTTGCTGATGTATTCATCGTATACGCGAAAATTGATGGCGAGAAATTTACTGCCTTTATCGTCGAGCGCACATTCCCAGGTGTTTCGTTTGGACCGGAAGAGAAGAAGATGGGGATCAAATGCTCCTCGACACGTACGGTCATTTTACAAGATGTACCTGTGCCAGTAGATAATCTGCTCGGTGAGCCTGGAAAAGGTCACGTGATCGCGTTCAACATCTTGAACGTTGGTCGTTACAAGCTCGCGGTGGGCGCAGTCGGCTCCGCGAAAAAAGCGGTGGAACTCGCGACGAACTACGCAAAAGAACGCAAGCAGTTCAAAACGCCAATTGCCAACTTTACTTTAATCAAAAACAAGCTGGCGAACATGGCAGTGAAAACGTATGCGGCTGAAAGCTCCGTCTATCGGACAGTGGGTCTGTTTGATACAGCACTGACTCGCTTGGGTGAAAAAGCGGATGATGGCGCGGAGGTTGCGAAGGCGATTGCGGATTATGCGATTGAATGCTCGATCAATAAAGTATTTGCCACTGAGGTTTTGGATTACTGCGTGGACGAAGGTGTGCAAATCCATGGTGGATACGGCTTTATGTCCGAGTATGAGATCGAGAACATGTACCGTGACTCGCGGATTAACCGCATTTTCGAAGGAACGAACGAAATCAACCGCATGCTCATCCCGGATACGCTCGTGAAAAAGGCGATGAAAGGCGAATTGCCGCTCATGCAAGCAGCAGGTAGTCTGCAAGCAGAGCTGATGAGCTATTACCCAGAAGAGATTGAAGATGCACCTTTAGCTATGGAGAAGCATCTGATCAACATCACACGCAAAATCATTTTGATGGTGGCTGGTTCTGCGATGATGAAATACCAACAAGCGATGTCCAAAGAACAGGAACTCTTGGCATTCGCAGCTGACATGCTGATCGAGCTATATGCAATGGATAGCATCGTGAAGCGTACAGAGAAAGCAATGGCGGCAAATGGCATCGAAGCCGAGCAGCAAAAGCTGGAAATGACCGCTGTCTATGTGCATGAGGCATTCGACCGTATCGAAGGCTGGGCGAAGGAAGCATTGGCGACGATGGAAGAGGGTGACGAGCTTCGTCTACGCCTCTCGATCCTGAAAAAGCTGACCCGCCGCACGCCGATCAATACGGTGGCACTCAAACGTTCGATTGCGGATCGTGTGATCGAAGCGGGAGCATATGTGGTGTAGTTCTAAATAGTTAAATGGAAAAGGAGCAAAGCTCAAAGCTTTGCTCCTTTTCCATTTTAACGCTCTTGCTTCACCTTCGAAATCCCGCCATCGAAAATCGTCACTTTGACGTTCACCGCCTCCAGAGAGGACGGGTTAAGCGGTAGCGCTTCATTTTGCTGCATTCGTTTCCATTCTTGCGGATATTTGCGATAAAGGGTGTGCCCCAGTTGAAGCGTGTCCATCTGTTGCTTCCGTCCTTTTTCGTACAGCCCCCGAATCTGCTCTTCAATTTTTTTCGCGGCTTCTTTCTCGATTTCCCGAACGGGGCTTATGTGATGGTATAGCGGTATGAAGCCCAGCAGCTCCACATCGATCTGAAACCTGACTTGATTGTCGCGCAGCAGCGGCAGTATTTTTACTTTTGGTTTTTGCAAGACGAGATTTGCCAGAGGTTGTTTGCCCTTTTTTACGGTCAGTAACGATCGATTGGTATGCTCGTCTAGCCAGCGCAATCCGAGCAGCTCAGAGCGCGGCCAGCAACCCTTCACCTCCTTGTTTTGAAGCATGCAGGCACCCGTTGTTTTCAGTTGGGGTAATCGTTTGTTGTCCTCCGACCAGGTCTTTCTGTTAATGGAGAGCATTGGCAAATAAACGACTTTGTTGGGTTCATCTCTTTTCCTGACAAATTGAAACAGCTTCATCGGGTAAATCGCCGAGTTTTGCTTGTGAAGATCCTGTGGATTGGACAATTGCGAGTAAATGGCAGGCTGGTTGAATACTTGCTTGGGCGTAAGAATATCCATCAGTGGTTCTTTGGTCACATACGTCCAGATGGTGTAACGAAATTCGTAAAACCGGTCGAGCTCATCGATGACTTGATCGAGAAGCGGGCGTTTCAATACCTGTTCACTGAGAACCAAGGAACGAATATGACTCCAAGTCATTTGCGCCTGATTCGTGGGATACAGACTAAAAAGGGCGCTCACAAAAGAATCGCCGCTTCCTTTTGCAATGGCCACCCCGCTTGCAGATCGTTCTCCTCCCGCTTCTTGTTTGGCGATGGTAGAGAAGTTCAGCATTTGGGCGTACACCTCGAATTTATTGTCAACATAATCGACCCCAAGTGCATTGACATAAAGCAGATTTTCAATTTCACGTGCGTTCCAGCAGCCACTTAGCAGGAGTGGGAGGAGGAGGATGACAACCATTACGCGGATGCGAGCCATATCAGGAGCCCTTCCTTTTTGAGGGATCATGCAGGAATTCAGGGCTTTTCTCTACTTTTCGCCATGGTGTGCGGAACAGTGTTTTATACAAGTCAGGCCAAGAGGTCGGGGCAAGCGGCGATAAATAGTACAAGCCAAAGGAGCGCATGTTGGAAAAGAATAGAACCATTGCTAGAAGCGACATCATGAAGCCAAACATCCCGAGAAGGGAGCATAAGAGCAATATCCCGAACCGAAACAAGGTAACAGACGAGACGATATGTTGATTCGATAACGTAAAGGTAGCCATTACGGAAAGCGCGACAATGACAAGACTGCCTGTAGAGGTCAAACCGGCAGATATCGCTGCTTGTCCAACGATCAGGCCTCCAACAACGGACAGTGTTTGACCAATCGATAGAGGAAGGCGCAAACCAGCCTCTTTAAACAAATCAAACAAGAGCACCATGAGCAAAACTTCCAATGCAGCTGGCAACGGAACGCCTTGTCGTGACTTCACAATGGTGGCAATCAAGGTGTAGGGAAGCTGTTCCTGATGATAGGTAATAAGCGCGACCCAAAGTCCGGGTAAAAAGAGCGCAATGATCACGCAAGCTATCCGCAGAATACGGACAAACACTACGGAAAAAACAGATGAGCTGGTATCCTCGGCAGCGTTTAGCAGCATGAAAAAGTTAACCGGGCCAATTAATGAAATAGGTGAGCCATCGATCAACATGGCAAACCGACCTTTTAAAAGAGCGTTCACTACATAATCAGGCCTTCCGGTGTACTGAAATTCTGGCAAAAGAGTAAAGGGAGATCGAGATAACCGTTCTTCTACTTGCATACCGCTTACAATGCCCTTGCTATCAAGCGAATCCATTCTGTCGTGAATTTCCTTCAACAAAATCGGATCGATTTGGTCTTGCAAATACAATAAACCAATGCGCGTATGAGTGTGGCTCCCGACGATATACGGAACGAATTTTAGCTGATACGTCCGAAGCCTTTTTCGGATCAGACCCAGATTCGTATTGATTTCTTCCGTAAATCCATCGCGGGGGCCGCTAATCGATGCGTCGGTATTGGTTTCCTCAGGTTCGCGGCGGGGGGGATTTCCCGTCTCTACATAATAGACAGTATGAAAGTCTTCAAACACCATCAACAAATTTCCGGAGAAAACGTGTCTGCATATCCAGTCAATATTCGTCGGCTGTGTCAGCTCATTCATGAAAAAGAGCCGTTTTTTAAATAAATCCTCAGCATCTAGGATGTCTTCGTTCACAAAAAGCTGCACGAGCTGCGGCATCAAATACTCGCTGATCTGGTTCAAATCGCACAAGCAGTCGGCGTAGATAAAATGCACGCGAGTGGGAGAGTGTCCTGGGACGAGGGAGTGCGTATCTATGCATATGTCATTGCAGTCTTCAAATAAATTTTGAAATGCCTGTAGCGAAATCGAAGGCATTTCTTTAACGGTTATTGCTGGCGTGTACCCTTTGACCTTGGCAAACCTACGATTCGTCATGTTGTTTCCTCCTAGAGGCGAAGGCTGTCAAGAGAGCAAAAACGATGGAAAGAGACAGGGCCAATACGAAAAGACTGGGCAAAAGCTTTTTTGATAACAGGCTGTAAAATTGGATCGCACTTATGGGATAGCGGGAGAGGGCAGATGATAAGGAAAATAGCCCGATTAACCACCAAATCCGTTTCTTTCCATACGGAATCATCAGTATTTCGACAATCAGCAAAAGCGAGAGGGAAATGCGCGTAAAGGCACCGCTAAACCATTGGTATATGCTCAGAGTATCGAGATGCTCGATATATAGGCCAATATTGGCGAGTCGCCATTCCTCATAGGCAGGATAGCGCAATTTTCCGGCTTTATCCGGACCGAATTCTACAATAGCACCTAAGGTTGGCCCGAATGTGAGGCCAATTATGACAAACGCCAAAATGAAAAGTTGATAGTACGGCACTCTCGATTGAAGGTGATGCTGCATAAATAACAGGAGGATCAGTTCGACAAAGCCTGTGCCCGCATACATCATTCCTCGTAAAACAGGGGCAATCCCGTTTTCCATCATAGGGAGGAGCAGACTGTAATCTTTGTTTGGAAAGTTAGTAGACATCACGAAAAATCCCAAAAGGACAACGAATGGCAAAAGTACAGAAGAGGTCATTGCGATGGAGCGGATTCCAAACATCGCGTTGACGAGACAAAGGACTGCAAACAAGATTGTATGTACCTCCAGCGGTGTCTCTGGAGCAAACGATAAATTGACCCACGTAATCGTATCGGTCATCGTCATGGTGGCGATTGTAAAGCAGTAGACGCAAGTTAGAAGCGCCAATACGCAATAGAGCGGGAAACCGTAAGTCTTTTTGATCCAATGGAATAGATGCTCATTTTCTGTTTTTTTATAGACCGAATAGAGTAAACCAGTCCACAACAAGTAAAGCACCCCAGCTAACAAAACCGAGATCCAGGAGTCTCTTTTGGCCGAATCTAGCATCATCGGAATGACGATAACATGGTTCATCAATCCGTTGGTTAAAAGCAGCATGACGACGATTTGTGTAAAAGATAATCCGTTTTTCATGATTTCCCCGCCATAGTAATCTCGTACTCCCAACAGTATTTGCAGGGATTTGGGATTTATTCGATCAATCGGCAGAATGTGCCAAGTCGCATGCATATTTTGGGAAGCTCTCACGAACGCTAATGGAACATACTTCGTAAAAGGGCAGGAGCTGTAGAAGATGGCGATGAGAGGGTGGCTGAGAAGAAAAAAGACATCTGTCAAAGACAGGATGAGCCACTCGGGTGCGCCTATCCGGGTTCGTGAAATCAGTGAGCAATTAAGTGAAAACATTGCGGAGCTAAATGCGATATTCACGCTGACACCCGATTTAGTCATTCGGACGTTTGCGTGCAAGCAGATAGATAGCATGGTTACCCTCGTCTACTTGAACGGCTTGGTTGACAAAAACTCGATTAACAACAATGTACTTCGTCCGCTTTTGTCACACACAGAGGGTGAGAAATCGAGTGTCTTTGACCTGTTATCTGTGGGAAAGGTATCAGTTGCCTACGACTTTCGGAAAGTAGAAACCGAGATTTTGCTTGGGGGCAGTCTTTTGTTTATCGAGGGTCGGAAAGAAGTGCTTGTGATCGAAACGAATGGATGGCCGCAGCGGGCGATAGAAGACCCGCAGTTGGAGGCTGCCCTGAAGGGTGCGCACCAAGGGTTTGTCGAAACGGACACGCAGAACATTGCCCTCATTCGCCGCTATATTCCCAACCGTGAATTGAAAATCAAAGAAATATGGTTAGGAGAGCGAGGCCTTTCAAAGCTCTCGATCATTTATTTGGCTGATGTGGCGAATCCGGAAATATTACAGGAGCTGGAAGATCGGCTCAAGAGCATCAAGGTTGACTCGATTCTCAATGCGTCTGAACTGGAGGAGTATATCGAGGATAATCCTTACTCTCTGTTTCCGCAGTTTTTGACTTCAGAACGGCCAGATACAGTAGCCTCTCACATCTTGCAAGGGAAGATTGCTGTCGTTGTCGATCGCTCTCCAAGTGTATTAATCGGTCCGGCTACTTTCGTTTCCTTTTTTCAAAACGTTGACGATTATGGTACTCGCTGGCCAGTCGCTACGTTCATCCGCTTGCTTCGTTACTTGGCTTTCTTGATTGCTACTTTTTTGCCTGCGATTTATATTGCGTTGATTTCTTTCAATTATGAGGTTATCCCGCTGGATTTAATTTTGTCAGTAGGAGAGTCCCGCGAAAAGGTCCCATTCCCTCCCTTGTTAGAAGCATTCATTATGGAGCTCACGCTTGAAATGCTTAGGGAATCGGGAATTCGCTTGCCAGCGCCTATCGGACAAACAGTCGGTATCGTAGGGGGGATCGTAATCGGTCAAGCGGTCGTACAAGCGGGGATTGTGAGCAACATTATGGTGATTGTGGTTGCGTTTACAGCGATCTCATCTTTTATTATCCCGAACTATGATATGGCTTCGGCAGTCAGGCTGATTCGCTTTTTGATGATGATACTTGCTGCGATGTTTGGGTTCGTTGGAATTATTGTGGGATTAATGGCACTGATTGGCCATTTGGTTACGCTGGAATCATTAGGCGTTCCTTATGGAAGTCCTCTTTCCCCTGTGCGCTTCGCAGATTGGAAAGACTTGTTTGTCCGTCTGCCACTGTGGAAAATGAAAGATCGTCCCCTGTCGGCCCATACGATTGAGGAGCAAAGACAAGGGGATAATCGACCAAGGGAGGACGGGTGATGAAAAAGTATACATATAACCAATTGAGCATCCTCCAGTACATATTCCTCATTCATGGGGCACAAGTAGGGATTGGAGTATTGACGATTCCCAGAGAATTGGCGGAAAAGGCGAGCACCGACGGTTGGATATCGCTTTTGATCGGATGGCTTGCGGCAACGCTAATCAGTCTGGTCATCACGAACATGATGAAGCAGTACCCGGATAAGACGATCATCGATATATTTCCATTGATCCTGGGCAAGTGGCTCGGTCGTGTCGCTATAGCTTCGATGTCCATTTATTGCGCGATAGCGGCGTTTGTTTTACTGATAAATGCCACGGGAATCATTAATGTGTGGCTCCTGTCTCAGACACCCGCCTATGTCGTCGTTTTCCTTTTTGCGCTGCCAACATATTTTGTTCTCCAGGGAGGGCTTCGCGCCATAGGAAGGTACGCCGAGCTTGTTTTCTATCTGACACTTTGGATACCTTTTGTTCTAACGACGGCTTATCGAGAGGTTCATTGGTTAAACTTGCTGCCGGTAATCAAGGAGGGCTGGCACCCGATATGGGAAGCGAGCAAATCCACGGTACTCTCCTTTCTTGGATTTGAGTTTGGCTATTTTGCCTACCCTTTTTTACAAAAAAAACAATATGCGTCTCTCGGCATTGTCATTGCGAATACATTGACGTTGCTCGTGTATATGTCTGTCATTATCGTTTGCTTTGCTTACTTTAGCCCCGATGAAATCACGCAATATACGTGGCCTACGCTCAATTTATGGAAAGCCATCGAGTTTCGCTTTTTGGAACGTGTCGATATTCTTTTTCTCTCTTCTTATTTGTTTATATTGTCAACGACTGCATTACCGTACACCTATTTTTGTGTTTTTTCATCCAGTCAGTTATTCGGCATGAAGGATCACCGCAAGCATTTGCGCCTGTTCCTTCTTCTGGTCCCAGTGTTGTTATGGTTATATACACCATCCTTTATCGATCTGAAGAAATCGACACAAATTTGGAGCTATACAGGCTTGGGCTTTGCTTATGCGCTTCCGTTACTGGCTTGGGGGCCGATCAGGCTATCGAAACGAGCGGAAGGAGCGAAAAAAGCATGAGGGCATTTGCTCAGATTCTGATTTGGAGCTTACTGGTAATGATGTTGGCAGGTTGCAAGGATCAGATCAATTTGGAAGATACCACTTTAACGCTGATGCTCGGGATCGATTTGAACGAAAAAAATGAGCTTCTCTATTATATCTCAAGCCCGGTGTTCAATAGGGAGGCAAAGGAAAAATCTGAGCAATACGGTATCCGGTCATCTACAATTAGAGAGGCGAGAATGGGCTTTGATGAGCGAGTGACAGGCTTGACCCAACCAGGCAAAATTCAGGTGCTTGTATTAGGGAAGAAGCTGCTGGCTTACCCGGACTGGTTTCGGTTGCTGGATGTCGTTTTTCGGGATGCAAAGTTCAGTGTCAATGCCCGCATGGCTGTGCATGATGGTCCAGTGAATGAGTTGTTTGATTATAAACCAAAGGACAAGCCTCGTCTGTCCATTCATGTAACAACACTGATTGACACAGCCAGTCACAGAAATCTGACGGTAAAGACGAGGGCGCAGGAGCTCCATCGGCAAATGTTTGAAAAAGGGATGACGCCTACCTTGACTGAGTTAAAGAAAGAAAAGCGGGCGGTCAAGGTAATGGGGACGACTTTGTTAAAAGAAAATGGAACGTACGCAGGCTCGATAGAACCGCGGGATACCATTCTTTTACAAATGTTACTCCATGAAAAACAAGGGGAACTATCCGTCACCATTCCGATTAAAGAGCCGAACGATTACAAACAAATTTCGAAAGACAGGATCAGTTTTTTTATTAAGGGCGTCAAAAAAAAGGTAAAAACAACCTATCAGAACGGTCGATTTCATTTTGACGTTCATTTCAACTTGCGAGTGTCCGTATCGGAGCGAATGTTTCCGTACGACATGAAAAAAGACTACAAAAAGATGGAGCGAATGATCAGTGACGAGTTACAGAAGGATTACATGAAGTTAATCAAGAAATGCCAGGAAATCGGTGCAGATCCATTTGGGTTTGGTCTCTATGCGCGTGCCTATGAATATAAGGAATACAAAAAGGTAGAGGATGATTGGACGAAAGCCTTTTCCAATGCCACAGTTGAAATCAAGCCAGACGTATCGATTAAGGGAAATGGCGTCATAAAGTAAAGGGCGAAAGACAAAACCCCCTGGCAATCAGTAAATGCCAAGGGGTTCGTTATTAATAGATGGCTTCCCAGCCTGCAGGAGTGACGAACAGGCGAATCGCCTTGATTTTGCGGTCGTCCATCAGGGTGAAGTAGTGGCGGTAGTTCGGTGGTACGGAGATCAGATCGCCTGGCTCCAGCTCGACGTCGAAGTAACGGTCATCTTTGCCTTTGATGGCGAAAATACCGTGACCATCGACGCAGAAGCGGCACTCATCGTCGGTGTGGTGATGCTCGCCCTTGAATTTCACCAACAGCTCGTCGAGATTAGGTGTTTTGTCAGAGAGGACGATAATGTCTGCTGTCAAGTAACCGCGACGTTTGCTGATCGCATCGATTTCCGGCTTGAAGGTGTCGAGAATCTCTTGTTTTTCCTCGTCTGTCGGGCTGTAGTTATCACGGTGCTTCGGATCAAGGCGATCCACGCCCCATTTTTCGTAAATGATCTCTTGGGTGTCCAGGAAGGAGACAACTTCCTCGGGTGCTGAGATGTACTCATTGTTGTCGTGAAAACGAATTTGTGCCATCGTTTATTCCTCCTTAATTGGTGGTTGTATTGGACACGACTGCTTGGCGCAATTGCAGCCAGCGGGCGTGATACTCGAATAGGAATTCAAAAGCTTCCAGGTGGCGCTTGGCCTCGAAGTCATTACCGCCCCAAGTGTAGATACCGTGGTTACGGATGAGTACACCGGGAACTTCTGATGTGATCACTTTTTCAATTTCGGTAGTTAAGGTCGGAATATCGGCAAAGTTCTCAACAATCGGAACAGTAATACGCGCGTTTTCTTCCCAGATTCCGAGTCCCTTGATCAGCTCTTGTCCTTGAATGGAGAAGGCTCGTTGTCCAAAGTACAGCTCGGAAATGAGATTGTTCCACACGGTGTGGACGTGGAAGCAAGCACCTGCCTTCGGGAACGTTTTGTAAACGGCGGCGTGGATGAGCGTTTCCGCGGAAGGCTTGAGCGTAGTTTCATCCACCGGACGCGAGTCTTGATCCACAACCAGATAATCTTCGGGGGACAGCTTGGTTTTGTCTTTGCCGCTTGCCGTTACGGCAAATTGCAAGGGATCGTTTTGTATCTTAATGGAGAGATTGCCACTGGTGCCGGGAAACCAGTCCCGGCGGGCAAATGTCAGCTTGGCATCATCCAGACGGCGAAAGGCATCCAGACGTTGTTCGAGTGTTGCGGTCATGAATTAGACAACCTCCTGTTGTACTTGCTGTAAAATGCGAATCACGTCGTGGAATGTGGCAAACTTGCTATGCGGCAATTGCAGCTCTTCCGCCTTGTCAGCGAGGAAGTGACGGGCAATCACATAGTCAGCGATTTTGGCTCCAGCCAAATCAGTGATAGAGTCGCCGATGACGATGCGGAAATGGGTTGCTGAATCGTAACGGCGGATGATTGTCGTCTTGCACATACCGCAGCCGTTCGTGCAATGTTCATCGCAAGCGTTGGGCCATGTAATGGTGATGTGCTCTCCGCTGAAATCACTGCCATTGCAGTAGATCGGCACATCAGTGAGATCGAAAGGTGCCAGGATCGGCTTCAGGAAAAAGTCGATGCCGCCACTCGTGATCAACAGCTCGATGCCTTCTTCGCGGCAATAGCTCACGAATTCAGCAAATCCCGGGCGAATCGTCGCTTCTTGGACAATGAAATCAATAATGTCCTCGCGCAAGGAGGAGGGCAAGAGTTGAAACAGCTTGCCTACCCCTTCTTGAACGCTTATTTTTTGCGAAAGGATTTGCTCCGTCAAGGCTTCCCACTCAGGGGGAGCAAACTTGCGGACAATCGCTACAATGTTGTCTTTTTCGGTAATCGTTCCGTCGAAATCGCAGAACAGGACGAGCTTCTTGCTCATCGTGCGCCACCCCACTTTTCCAGGGCGATCGCCAGTTCTTGTGATTCTGCGGCAGCCTCTTCCAGTGTTCGGCCTGCGGTGACAGCTTCAATTGCGGCGACGAATGCTTTCGCTCCTGCGGTTGCTCCACCGGGATGACCGTGGATTCCGCCACCTGCATTGACGATTTGATCCAGACCGAAGTCTTGATACAGCTGTGGAACCAGCCCAGGATGAATACCGGCAGACGGAACTGGGAAGGAACGGCGTACACCATTCAGTGGGTCGGTCAAATGCTTGGCGAGCTGCAACGCTTCTGTCTTGTCCAAGGCGACATTGCCATATGGAGATGGGAAGAGCACCAAATCTGCTCCAGCTACGCGCATCAACGTTCCGAGCAGAAGCGGGGTGGCGATACCGTAGTCAGGTGATGGATAGTAAGCGCCTGCCAATGCTGGATGCGCCATGATCGGTACGTGTACATCGGGATCGGCTGCCAAACGGTGCAGGGCATCGAAGCCAAAGGCCAACACATTGAACAAGAGGCAGTCAGCACCTGCATCTACGGCACGTTTCGCTTTTTCGTTCAGCTCATGCACAGGTCCGGTCAGGTTGGCTGCATAAAGGACGGGCTTGCCAGTATCGGCTTCTGTCTCCTGGGCGATTTGCTTGAACGCTTTGATCCGTTCGATAAAAGGAGCGCGGTCATCTGCAAAGAAGATTTCGTCATCTTTCACCAGATCGACTCCGCCCAAGGCTTGTGCCCGGAATTGCGTCTTCAGATCGTCGAAAGGCAGGCCCAGGCACGATTTGAAAATGCTCATCAAGAGCGGTCGATTCTGTGCCCCTAAACGTTCGCGCAGACCATCAATGCCGAACTTCGGTCCAGGAAAAGCCTGAAGGAATGAGTCAGGGAAGACGATATCGATGAGCTTGATTTTGCCATCCATCGATAGTTTGCCGAATATTCCGGTCAACAAGGATGGAATGTCTGCTGTAAAATTGCGGGTCGGATAACTGACGGTAATCAAACCGCGTGTTTCTCCGTTTTCCAGTGTCGCAAGCGGTGTCGCGCTCACGGCTTCACCGAGATACGGCGCTAGCTCAGCTTGCTTGGCAAGCGGCAGGTCCGTCCAGGAACCGACTGTCATGCCGACAGCAATGGCTTGCGCTTTCTTGTTCAAGTCTTTTGCTTGTGTGAGATAGGTGACGAGGATACGTTGTTCACTCATGGTACGTCTCATCCTCCTTGAATGATTAAAAAAAGCCTCCCCATTGAGCGGGGAGGCGGTTGTCGACTATGAAAGCGTCTCGTCTCCTCTCATCTCTCGGGTCAGTAGCCGAGACAAGCCAAAGATGCTCGATCTCGACTCTTATCCGTTGGAATTAGCACCGTTTCGCTATCCAAAGGTACGCATCATTAACGTACGATTCATGGTATAGCGCCGGTTGCCGGGCATCATAGGGCCAGTCCCTCAGCCAGCTCGCGATAAGAGTTATTCGTTTCCCCCATGATATGACGTTCATTGTCAGGAGTCAATCTTTGTTTTTGCAGAGAATGTGCAGCAGTTAATCAGAAAAATGAGACGAAGGTGAAACTTTTTTACACTTCCTGCGTGGTAAGGGATGAAGGGGTGTGAACGGCTTGGGAAAGTAGGTCTGGAGGATGTGTACCAGCTGCATGTAAACGATATTTACCGCTATCTTTTCCGGCTGACACGAGATGAGAGGCTGGCAGAGGATCTGACACAGGAAACCTTTTGTCGCGCCTACTCTTCCTTGGATGACTACCGTGGGGGAAAAGTACGACCTTGGCTGTTCAAGGTGGCCTATCACGCTTTCGTAGACGGTTATCGCAGGAAGACGAAACAACGGTTTGCGTTTGTGGAAGCCCTGCCAGAGCGACGTGATCATGCGGCGGTTGATCCGGCAGAGCATGTCGTGAACAAGGAGCTGTGGGAAGTGGCCCATGACTATTTGGAGAGACTTCCAGAAAAGCAGAGACAGGTCATTTTGTTGTCTGCCATGCAGTTTTCCTACGCGGAAATGGCAGAGGTACTCGGGATTGAGTTGGCAGACGTCAAGCGTTCCTTGTTTCGGGGGAGACAAAAGATGCGGCAGTTGTGGAGGGAGGAAAGCTGATGATGAACAAGGATGAGAATAATCGCGAGCAAAGGCTGCTTGCTTATTTGCGTGGGGAAATGGCGGAAGAAGATTCGAAACAATTCGAGGAGGAAATAGCCGCTGACGAGGAATACGCACAGCGGTTGGAGAGGCTTTTGCTGGGGGAAGAAACGGGAGAGGACAACGCGAAGATAAAACAGCCTGAAACGCTGTCGGCTGAAAAACAGCGCGCCATTGTTCGCCGGGGGAAATGGAAAAATCGGTTGAGCAACGCTGGATTCAGCATAGTGCTTCCCTTTTTGGCTGGAGTTGTGTTGCTGATTCTGAATGGCTGGGTTGGGTCATTGATGCATGAAGATCTGTTCCGCGTTGCGAAGTCGATGGTCAATTTTACTCAACCCGGTGTTAGTGTGGGCGGGAGTGGCTCGCAGGTGGGATTGCTATACGGCAATATCAGCATGGAGCTTCGCGAGAGAGTCGGGTTGGAAGATAAGAACGCAGGGCGATTTGAAAGTACAAACGTGCTGTGGAACGTAAATGCCGGGCCGCAATGGACGAATGGAGTCAGGGAGCAAAAGCTGTATTTCCGTTATCCGACAGAGGGGAAAAAGGAGGATACGACGTCTCTCACTTCACCTGCCTGGGCAACGATGGAGAAGCTGCCGGAGGGAACCGTTTCTCAGCTCGCAATTTCCTTCGATCACTTCCTGACGTATGAGGAGTACTATGAACTGGTTTCCCGCTATGTTACCTCTTCGGGACAAGATACGGTTTGGTTTGCGGTAGACACAGGGGTGGAGCGCAAGCA
Source organism: Brevibacillus sp. FIR094 (assembly GCF_050477165.1). Classification (NCBI taxonomy): domain Bacteria; kingdom Bacillati; phylum Bacillota; class Bacilli; order Caryophanales; family Paenibacillaceae; genus Brevibacillus; species Brevibacillus sp. FIR094. The sequence continues at coordinate 180,431 of NZ_JBEAES010000004.1, forward strand.
AGCAGAAGACGATGGGGGCAATCGGTTTCTCGGTCCCGGGTACGTGTGGGGGTTTGCTCAGCATGAACTGGACTACGGAAGTGCGTCCATTCGGGTAAACGGGGAAGGGGACAGAAGAATGGCCGCCTACTTGGAAGAGATGAAGTACTTATCTGAGCAAGAAGATATGGCTCGCGATATCGGCAGATCTTTGCTATCTCGTAGCGACCCTCAGATAACCGAACGATACAACTACATGCAGCAAAACGGAGTGCGAATCTACGGCGCCGTCCTCACCGGACCTACGAAAGAACTGCTGAAGCTCAAGGCCGAAAAGTCAATAACGGCCGCGCTTTTAGGCAAGGTAGACTGGTGGAATTGGGATCGCCCTGCGGCATCGGGAACACATTATACCTACTAGTAGCACGGTGCGAATTTTTGCACAAAAGGGTGTTGACATCGTGGAAGCGTTGGTTGTATGATTCAAACTAAATCAAAAACCGAATACGTTTTGGATACCTTATCCAGAGAAGGTGGAGGGACTGGCCCGATGATACCCGGCAACCGACATGACGCCATTCAGACGCGAGGAAGCGACTGATTGACAGGCGACATGCACGGTGCTAATTCCTGCAGAAACAAAAGTAGTCTGGAAGATAAGGGGGACATCAACACGGTTCTTACACGTGACGACAGCGACCTCTTTTCTTCGGGAAAAGAGGTCTTTTTATTGCTCCAGGTACTCAAACAAAACAAGTAGAGATAGAGGAAAAATACGTAGAGGGGAGTTTTGGAATCATGGCATATCGCGCATTGACTGAACAGGAAGCAGTAGAGTACGTAAAAGGAATACCGGGTCTTTTTAGCGATGGAGCAGAGCTGACCAGCCGCGAAATCGGGGATGGCAACCTCAATCTCGTTTTTGACATTCAGGAGCCAGCAACTGGTAAGAGCGTCATTGTCAAGCAAGCACTGCCTTTTGCCCGCGTCGTGGGAGAATCTTGGCCGCTTACGATTGATCGGGCTCGTATCGAGAGCGAGGCACTCCGCATTCAACACAAATACGTTCCAGACCTAGTGCCGCAGGTGTATCATTTCGACGCGGAGCTTGCGCTGACCGTCATGGAAAACATCGGGGACCACATCATCATGCGCAAAGGTCTGATCGAAGGAAAGCGGTACCCGCTATTCGCGAGGCAAATTGGTCGTTTTCTTGCGCAAACCTTGTTCTTCACATCCGATCTGGGCGCACATCCGTACGATAAAAAATCGCTAGTCGGAACATTCATAAATCCAGAATTATGCAAAATCACAGAGGATCTCGTGTTTACCGATCCGTATGAAAATGCACCTACCAACGACTTCAACCCGTTGATTCGCCGGGAAGTCGAGGCGATCTGGAACAACAGGCCGCTGAAGCTGGAAATCGCCAAGCTGAAATACGATTTCCTTACGCGCTCGGAAGCGCTGCTGCATGGTGACTTGCATACCGGAAGTATTTTCATCACGGAAAACAGCTTGAAAGCAATCGATCCAGAGTTCGCTTACTACGGCCCAATCGGTTTTGACATCGGGGCGGTCATTGCCAACCTGCTGCTCAACTACGCAGGACAGCACGGTTTGCAAAAAGATCAAGGAGAACGGGAAGCGTACCGCGAATACTTACTGGAAACGGTCGAGGATGTCTGGAATGAATTCGTTTCGCAATTCGTTCAGCTCTGGCACAAGCACGCCAAAGAGCGCAGCGCACATGTCGAAGGACTGTGGCAAAGCTACGTGAAGCGTTTGATTCAGGATACAGCAGGCTATGCCGGATGCAAAATTTTGCGCCGTGTCATCGGCTTGGCAGGAGTAGCGGACCTGAATGCCATTGAAGACGACCAGACTCGCGCAGAAGCAGAGCGTCTGGCTCTCTCGATTGGAGAAGCGCTGATTCTCGGTCGCGGCGACATAGACGAATCGACAGATATCACGGACATCGTACGCACTGTGACCGAACGTTACTATCAGGAGGCAACGACAGTATGACAACCAGCACCCAATTGGCACCTGTTAAGTGGGAGAATGACGCATTGGTCTTGCTTGACCAGACGCGTTTGCCAGTAGAAACGATCTATTTGAATTTGACTACCTCCGAGCAAGTATGGGGTTCCATTCGCCGCTTGGAAGTGCGTGGTGCACCAGCGATTGGCATGGCGGCGGCTTACGGGCTCTACCTTGGGATTCGTGGCAGTGAAGCGAGTAACTACGACGAGTTTTGGCAGGAACTGAACCAGCAGGCAGACTACCTGGGCTCTTCCCGTCCGACAGCCGTGAATCTGTTCTGGGCGTTGGATCGCATCAAAGCTCGTGTTGAAAAAGAAAGCGGAGCGTCGATTGCCGAGTTGAAGGCGGCAGTGCTCGATGAAGCATTGGTGATTCAAAAGGAAGACGCTGAAGTATGCCGGACCATCGGAGAGCATTTGCTCACTCTGTTGCATGACGGTATGGGAATTCTCACGCACTGTAATCCAGGAGCATTGGCTACAGCAGCGTACGGTACGGCTACCGCTCCATTTTATTTGGCAAAGGAACGCGGCTGGAACCTGAAGGTGTACGCGGACGAAACTCGTCCTGTCCTGCAAGGCGCTCGTCTTACTGCATTCGAATTGCAGCAAGCAGGGATTGATGTGACGCTGATCTGTGACAACATGGCGGCGATGGTTATGTCCCAAGGGAAAGTAGAGGCTGTCATCGTGGGTACAGACCGCGTAGCAGCGAATGGCGATGTCGCCAACAAAATCGGTACGTATGGGGTAGCGGTATTGGCAAAAGCTCACGGCATTCCTTTTTACGTGGCAGCTCCCTTGTCCTCGGTCGATCTAGACACACTGACAGGCGCAGATATTCCGATTGAAGAGCGTCCAGCCGAGGAAATTACCCATGGCTTGGGCAAACAGGTAGCTCCAGACGATATCAAGGTGTACAATCCTGCGTTCGATGTAACGCCTGCGAAGTACATTACAGCGATCGTCACGGAGACCGGCATTTTCAAGCCGGAAGAGATCGGCAATAGCAAAAAATAAAAGAAACACTTATAAGCGTTCGCCCAGTTGTTGCTGGCGGGCGCTTTTTGCTCATTTTGGCGTTTTCCAGTAAAATATCCAAGAAAAGGGGAGATACGTATGCAAACGATTCAACGGATAGCAATCAATGAAGATACGTACTTGAAACAATTAGAATTAACCGATGCTGAGGAGTTATTTTTGCTTACGGATTCGAACCGGGAGAATCTTATGGAATGGCTGCCGTGGCTGAATTATACGAAGAAGGTAGAGGATTCCCGCCAATTCATCCAAGCGACGATCCATCAGTACAACGATAATCGCGGCATCAACTACGGCATTTGGTACCAAGGACGTCTGGCTGGTACAGTCGGTGTACATACGGTGGATTGGATCAACAATAAAACGTCCATTGGCTATTGGCTGGGTTCACAATTTCAAGGAAAGGGCCTGATGACAGAAGCAGTGGCGACCTACTTGGACGTATTAATCTTCGGGTCATGGGATTTGGAAAAAGTCACGATTCAGGCTGCTACGGAAAATTATAAGAGCAGATCGATTCCAGAACGATTAGGGTTTCAACTGGAAGGGATTCTGCGCCGGAATGAATTCCTTTACGATCACTACGTGGATCATGCCACTTATAGCCTGCTAAAAGAGGAATGGCTTGACTGGAAAACCGGGAAAAAATCATAGATTGAACTGTATGCTTCGATTGACAATGAAAATTCTGTAAATTACGATGGGGAAGACAGATCAAGAGGGCTGCGTGTGATTCGCAAGCCCTTTTTTAGTCGTGCTGTTAGGTTTAATAAATAGAGGTGATTTACATGCAGACACTTCGGCAATTATCTTGGTTTTTCCGTGCCTATTGGAAGCGGTACGTCCTTGGAATCTCTGTGCTTTTTATTATTGATGTCCTCATGCTTTGGCCACCGAAATTAATCGGGGACACGGTGGATTCGATTCGCAACAGTTCCCTGACAAACACTGACTTGACGCAAACAGTGGTTATCTTGCTCGTTTTGGGTGTTAGTTTGTATGGACTGCGCTTTCTCTGGCGGTACTTGTTAAATGGGGGGGCCTTGATACTGGAGAGGACGTTGCGCGAGCGATTGTTTGCCCATTTGACGAGAATGACCCCGTCATTTTTTCATCGAAAACGCAGTGGGGATCTGATGGCCGTCGCTACCAACGACATTCCTGCCATTGAACAAACGGCTAGTACAGGGGTGCTTACGCTTGTCGATGCGTTGTTCATGACTTTGTTAACGCTTGGCGTCATGGTGACCGCGATTGATTGGAAGCTGACGCTGGCTGCACTGATCCCGATGCCGTTTTTGGCTTGGTCAACGGCGTATTATGGAAGGTTGCTGCATGAGCGCTTTTACTTGGCGCAGGAAGCTTTTGGAGAGATGAATGATCATGTTCAACAATCCGTATCGGGCGTTCGGGTATTGAGAGCATTTGTTCAGGAAAAAGCCGATATCGAGGCATATCGCCGGGTCAGTGAAAAAACGTTGGAGCGAAATGTGAGTGTTTCGCGGATCGACGCCCTGTTCGAGCCAACGATCGCGATTATTATTGGCTTCAGCTTTTTGATCGGGCTGGGCTATGGGACGTATTTGGTTTTCACCAGTGCCATCTCCTTAGGGGATTTGGTTGCATTCAATTTATACTTGGGACTTTTAATTTGGCCGATGTTCGCCTTTGGTTGGCTAGTCAATGTGTTGCAACGCGGTGGCGCTTCCCACAAGCGTTTTACAGAGCTAATGGTGGAGCAGTCAGATGTGACGGAGGCAGCGAATCCGGTCACGAGCCAAATCGCCAATACCGTAGAAGCACGCCATTTTTCCTTTACGTATCCGGGTACTGACAAGCCGGCACTCACCGACATCTCGTTTCGTTTGGGCGAAGGAGAGACACTTGGGATTGTCGGGCGGACCGGAAGCGGCAAGTCGACGCTATGCCGTGCCTTATTGCATCAATATCAGATGAAGGAAAAAGCTCTGTTTATCGGGGGCATCCCGATTGAGGGACTTGCTTTCGATACACTGCGAGAAAAAATCGGCTATGTGCCTCAGGAGCATTTGCTGTTCTCACGGACGATTGCAGAAAATGTTAGATTCGGGAAACCACAAGCGACGACCGAGGACGTGATGCATGCGTTGGAGCTTGCGGAGATGAAGAGAGATCTGGTGCAATTCAGAGATGGATTGCAAACCATGGTTGGAGAGAAGGGGGTCACCCTCTCTGGAGGGCAAAAACAGCGCATTTCCATTGCACGCGCTCTTTTGATGGATGCGGGTATCTTGATTCTCGACGATTCTTTATCGGCTGTGGATGCACGGACAGAGGAGAGCATCCTTCGTCATCTGAGACAGGAGCGCGCAGATAAAACGACGATTATTACCGCTCATCGTCTATCTGCCGTCCAGCATGCACAACTGATTCTCGTGCTGGATGAGGGACAGATCGTCGAACGTGGGACACATGACGAGCTAGTGCAGCGTAACGGCTGGTATGCAGAGCAGTACCGTCGTCAGCAAATGGAACAGGATGTGGCTGGTTGAGAGAGGGGGAAAGCGTTTCATGAGTAAAGAAAATGTATGGGGGCGTTTGACCGAGTACGCCAGGCCATTTCAAAAGCAAATACTGGGCGCACTATTCCTGCTCCTGCTGGGAACGAGTGCAGAGTTGGCGGGTCCTTTTTTAGCCAAGGTCATGATTGATAATCACATCCTAGCGATCCAAAAGCCTTGGTATCAACTAGACGAAGTGCCACCACATGCAGCTGGACAAGTGGCCTCATTGAACGGTACGAACTATATTCGTGAAGATGTCGCAGCAAAGACGGGTCTTGCTTTGGACGGTATCCGTCACAAAGAAGTAACCGTGCTGACAGAAGGCACGACCTATTACTTGGTTTCCGGCAAGGTGAATCCAAACACGCAGAAGCAATTCACCCCGATTGCGCCTGAAAGCGGCAGGGAACGCTTCGAGGTAACAACGAAGGATCAATCAGGTCAAAAGATGACCTCCACAGGCATTCGGCTGACCGCAGAGGAAGTCAAGGCGATGTATCAGGGGGATGTCCTGCCAATTGTCTGGCTGTCCGTAGGTTATGGAGCACTGATCTTGCTCTCAGCAGGATTCAACTACGTCCAGATTTTGTGGCTGCAAAAGATCGCTCAGCGCATCATTCAGCAAATGCGGATGAAGCTGTTTATCCATTTGCAAAAGCTCCCGGTTGCCTTTTTTGACAAAACGCCAGTAGGTGCGCTTGTCTCCCGTGTGAGCAATGATACAGAAGCCATCCGTGAGCTGTATGTAAGTGTGCTTGCCACATTTGTACAGAACGGTCTTTATTTGATTGGAATCTTGACCGCGCTCTACATCTTGCAGCCTGAGCTCGCCCTTTTCTGCTTTTTGACGGTGCCAGTGCTCGTACTGTTAGTCTACGTGTATCAAAAGTACAGCTCTCGCTACTATGCGGTGATTCGTGCGAAGCTTGGTGATATGAATACAACGATCAATGAAATGATTCAGAACATGACGATTGTGCAGGCTTTTCGTAGGGAGAAAGGTGTACAAAAAGAGTTTGCTGATGTAAACGAAGACTACTTCAAGGTGAGGATGAAAGAAATCAATCTGGAATCCTTGCTTTTGCGACCAGCGGTAGATCTGATCTGGAAAATTTCCTTGACCATGATCGTCTGGTATTACGGCTCGACTTCCTTCCACAGCGCGATTTCCTTTGGTGCGCTTTTTGCTTTTGTCGATTACATGGGGCGTTTTTTCGAGCCGATCAACATGATCATGAATCGGTTGTCACAAATGCAGCAGGCGACCATTTCGGCGGGGCGCGTCTTCGAAATTATGGATGAGACCACGGAGAAGAAAGAAACGGGTGCACAAATCGAGCGACCGCGTGGAGAGGTTGTTTTTGATAACGTATCTTTTGCTTATCAGGGTGACGATTACGTCTTGAAAAACGTCTCCTTTACGGCACAGCCTGGTCAGACGATTGCGTTGGTAGGACACACCGGATCGGGAAAAAGCTCTTTGATGAATTTGCTGCTTGGGTTCTATCCGGTGACGAAAGGGAGCATTTTGATCGACGGGCAAGATATGAGACAGATTGATACGCAATCATTGCGTAGTCATGTCGGTCTCGTTTTGCAGGACCCGTTCTTGTTTACGGGAAGCATTGGATTCAATATCCGCATGTACAATGATACGATTACGGATGAAGAAGTGAAGCGGGCTGCAAATGCTGTACGAGCTGACGAATTCATTTCCAAGCTGCCGGGCGGTTATGACGAACCAGTCGTCGAGCGAGGCATGACGCTATCCGCAGGCCAACGCCAATTGATCTCTTTTGCTCGGGCACTGGCTGCTGATCCTGCGATGCTGATCTTGGATGAAGCAACGGCAAGCATTGACAGTGAAACAGAGCTAGCTATTCAGGAAGCGTTGCATGTACTATCAAAAGGTAGGACGACATTCATTATTGCACATCGATTGTCGACGATTCAGCACGCCGACCAGATTCTTGTTTTGTCCCGTGGTGCAATCATGGAGCGAGGTACCCATGATGAACTCATGACGCAAAATGGTCTTTATCAAAAAATGTATCAGCTTCAACAGGGGAGTGCTTCCGTAGAGAGTGCTTAGTAGGGAGCTAGGAAGGAGAAACAACACGATGTCACAGACGCGTTACACCTTTTGGGTGTTGATTTTGGTTGTCGGTATTGCAGGGTTAAGCCAAGGATTAACGATCCCGATGCTGACAGTTTTATTGGAAAACAAGGCGTTTCATCCGTAATGAACGGACTCAACGCCGCTGCCTTGTATATTGGGATGGTCATGGTCAATCCATTTTTGGAAATCCCACTGCGGCGCATTGGATACCGATCCACAATATTATGGGGGTTGCTGTTGGTGACGATCGCAACAGCGCTCATCCCGATGTTCAGCCATTTGGCGGTATGGTTCGTATTACGTTTATTGATGGGTGTGGGCGATAGTGGTTTACATTACGCCAGCCAAATGTGGGTGACCAAGATCGCAGCTCCCGAGAATCGAGGACGCGATCTTTCCATTTACGGGCTAGCATATGGCGTGGGCTTTAGTATAGGTCCATTAGGCTTAAGCGTGCTGCATTTGGGGATTTGGGTACCTTTTGGCGCCTTACTTGTTCTGTATCTGATTGCCTTCTTATTATTATCCCGAATCAAAAATGAGTTCCCTGCACAGATCGAACAAACGGAAAAGAAGCAAAACAAATACGCATTTGTTTTACGACTTGCCTGGCTGGCGCTGATTCCTTCGTTTTTATTCGGATTCATGGAGACGTCGCTCAACGGCAGTTTTCCCGTTTATGCCTTGCGTACCGGTTTGTCCATTGAATGGGTTTCCTTGATTCTTCCGTCGTTTGTCGTGGGAAGTATTATCTTGCAGATGCCGCTTGGGGCATTGAGTGACCGTATAGGACGCAAGCAGGTCATGCTCGCATGTGCGCTAATAGGGGGATTGGCCTTCTTCCTGTTCCCGTTTGCAGGTGAAAACATATGGCTGATGATGCTGTTGTTGGCTATAGCTGGAGCGGCAGTCGGTTCCTTTTACTCGCTGGGCTTGGCTTTTTCGGCAGATATTTTACCAGCATCGATGGTTCCTACCGCAGGAATTATCGCGGGGGTCAATTTTGGTGTCGCCAGTATTTTGGCTCCGAATGTGAATGGCCTCCTGATGGACGTGTGGGAGCCGTGGACGATCTTTTGGCTGATGGGATCGCTGCTCATTGTTTTTGCGGCAGCTTGCCTGTTTTTCAAACAAAAAGCAACCCAGGAACAGACATATTCAATGCCATTGCAAAAACAGGGGTAAAAACAAGGATGGATAAGCTTCGCCAAATTTTTGGCGAAGTCTTTATTTTTTTGCCCAAAAAAGCATAAACGGGCATCAAGGAGGGAAGCGTATGAATAGTAAGTAGAACAGCAGGATTGGAAGGGGTTACCCGATGCTGACACCATGCATTTTCAGAAGAGGCATTGCCTGGATCTTATTTTTCGTGCTCAGTTTGGTAATCATTCCGTTTTTCTCAGATGACGGCCAGGCTCCGACACCGTCTGCACCTGCACCTGCCACTACAAATGCAACTTCGCAGCCATAGCTTTGCCCTTGTGTACACAGAAAAAGACACGCCACTGACGACGGCGTGTCTTTTTGCTGCTTTAGTATTAGCGAGTAACAAAATTTTGCGTAAAATACGGTCGGCCGTCTTTCATAACGATACCGACACCGAGCTGCTTGAAATTTGGATGGAGCAAGTTTTGACGATGGCCTGCGGAGTTCATCCAGCTCATGTGGGCTTCGATCCCGTCTAGCTGTCCGTAGGCAATATTTTCACCAGCTGAGCTGTAACGAATGCCGGCCTGCTTCAAACGATCAAACGGACTTCCCGTAGATGGGGAGGTATGGTTGAAAAAGTTATTCTGGCCCATGTCTTGGCTGTGTGCTCTGGCCACTGCTGCCACTTGTTCATCCCAAGTGATAACGGGCAGCTTGGCACGTTGCCTTGCCACGTTGAGCAAGTCCAAATTTTGTTTCTCGTATGCGAGTGCTGCCTGCTTCATCTGTGCGTCTGTCAGTTTCGGCAGTTCCGGTAATTTCGAATAGGAAATGGGATACATCAAGCCAATAGCAACGGTGGCAAAATGCTCAGGAGTAGAGATGCGCACTCCTGCGACCTTATTTCCACCCAGCTGATCGATAGAGAAGGTTATCGCCTGATTGTTTTGGAGATAGGTCGGGTGAGTAAGGGTATTTTTTTGGATACGCAGACTTGGGATGATCGTCAGCGTGTCTTGCGGTGCACCCCAGCTATTTTGTAGGTCTTTTGTCGTAGAGCCAATCGTGATGCCATTCAGATTCAGCTTGGCGCCATTGGTAAACAACGTCACGACTTTGCCGTTTTGCATGCCCACTTGAATATAGTTGTTCAAATCTTGATTGTAAATCCACCATTCCACGCCCGTATGACTAGGATCAATGCGGGCAGGCTTGCCTAATGTTTGTTCTACCTGATCTGTGCTCATACCTAGCTGAAGGTTATAGACGTCATTCGTTTTAACGGCTGCTGCTTGAGGGACAGCAGATGCAGCTGAAACAGGAAGGACAGGGGCAACGTGGCCGAGCAGAGCCAGCGAAAGGCTCAAGGCGAGGATGCTGGTTACTTTCTGTTTACGCATGTATCTTCCTCCTCGGTTAGATAGGATCTGCCTTGTTGGTAATGGTATCGGCAGGAAGCACCTACAAAAATAGGGACCAAGGATGCAAAAATAAAACCCCCGCTATAGAGCGGAGGTTACGGTCGACGATCACGGATGACATACGTTTTGGCGATGAGATCATGCCAGCCTTGCTTACGTGGATGCCATGCAACCCATAGATAGCCGAGTCCGAATACGAGTGAAGCAACGAATTTGCCGATGACTTCTCGTAGTAATACCTGTCCGCCAGACAGATTACCTCGCGTCTGTCTGGCACTGATGACACGGATGCCTGTGATCAGCTTTCCCAAGGTTTGTCCGGTCCACCAAGTCAGCAAGATCATATAGAGGAGATCAAACAACACCTCTACCAAATCGATGAAATGAAAAGAGGCGTATGGAACCGCAAAAAAACGTCGCAACGGATTGAAAATGAGGTAGCTAATCCCGATCAAGAACATCGAATCAAGGAGCGAGGCTACGACACGAATCCAGAAGCCAGCATACGAATGCTGTGGATGGGCTTCCGAATATGGATCAAAGGAATTAGGATCATGTGTTTTTTCATCGTCGGGAAGCTGGTTCATGAGAAGCCACTCCTTTCCTATTTAACAGGCTAAGGCATGAACTGATACAGTAGGCGAGGTGAATTTTGGCGGTCCCATATTCGATTGAGGCCAAGCGGATCAGGATTCGACCAGTACTGCTTCATGCTGAATAATAGCTTGCTGATGGAGAGTTGGTCTGCATAGCGTATGACCAAGGCTTCTTTTTCTCCAGACAAAGAGAGGGCGTAGCGTGTCGCTTCCTCCAAATCGCCGAATTCATCGATGAGTCCCAGGCGTTTTGCTTGCTCACCGGAATAGACACGGCCGTCAGCGATTTCCAGCACGCGTTGGCGGGAGAGGTTGCGGCCTTTGACGATGACGTCGACGAAATTGTTGTAGCTTTCGTTGACGAGTGTTTGGAAAATGTGCCGTTCTGGGTCCGTCAGTGGCCGGGCTGGACTGCCGATGTCCTTGAATCGTCCGCTTTTGATTGCGTATTGATGTACACCTAGCTTGTTCGCAGCTTCACTATAGTTAAACAGATTGAAAATGACGCCGAGGCTGCCAGTTAGTGTGTTGGGATTGGCAAAAATCGCATCTCCTGATGTGGCCAAGTAATAGCCGCCTGAGGCCGCTGTGGAACCCATGCTGACGACAATAGGAAGATTGCGAACCTGCTTGAGCCGTAGCAAGCGTCTGTGCAGTTCATCGGTAGCGACGACCTCTCCCCCTGGACTATCAATGCGAAGGACCACGGCTTTCACCATCTCATCCTCTTCAATTCGGCGTAGCTGTTCAGTCAATAGCTCTGTCATAGAAGGCAGCCCAGCGCTATTTTGTTGCCCTGAAATAACGCCGTTTACAAACAGCTGCACAATTTTGCTGTTGCCATAGCCCGATACTACATTTTCTTCCCAAGCGAACCCAGGATGGTCGACGAGATCAGTATAAGTCCCGTAAATCCCCTCCACCAAAAGCCCTAATAGAAAAACGGCCAGTACGATTACGAGCGCGACCCATTTTTTTCGATGCATGAAAACCACCTCACACTTATCATGAGCTGTCGAGGGCAGAGTTACGCATGGAACGAGCACTGGAAAAAATGGGATTGAGGTAGACTAATAGTAAATTCATGCAATCTTTCGACTATTGCGGTAAAATGAAAGCACAAGAACTACAAGCTTGTTTTATCGCAATAGGGGGACAGACAAATGATTATACAGGTGTCGGATTTGACGAAGAACTATGGCGATCTGAAAGTGTTGAAAGGCATTACGACTCAGGTGGCAGAAAAGGAAGTAGTCTGTGTCATTGGTCCGTCTGGCTCGGGCAAGAGCACGTTTTTACGTTGCTTGAATCAGCTGGAGGAAATGAGTAGCGGAAGGATTGTCATCAACGGACATAATTTGTCAGACCCCAAGACCGATATTAATAAAGTCAGAGAAGAGGTCGGGATGGTCTTTCAGCGCTTTAATCTCTTCCCGCATAAAACGGTGCTGGAAAACGTCATGCTGGCCCCTGTAAAAGTGAAGAAAATGTCCCAGGAAGAAGCCCGCAAGCAAGGCTTGGTTCTCTTACAGAAGGTAGGGCTCCAGGATAAGGCCGATGTGTATCCCGAGCGGCTGTCTGGGGGGCAGATGCAACGAGTCGCAATCGCAAGGGCGCTCGCCATGAATCCAAAGGTTATGCTGTTTGATGAGCCGACATCCGCCCTAGATCCGGAGCTGGTAGGAGAGGTGCTTGCCGTCATCAAAAATTTAGCCAAAGAGGGCATGACAATGGTAGTCGTCACACATGAAATGAATTTTGCCAAGGAAGTGGGCGACCGAATCATTTTTATGGATCAGGGTATCATCATGGCAGAAGGTCATCCCAGTGAGGTTTTTGGCAAGAACAGCAACGATCGCTTGCGCTCGTTCTTGGGCAAGGTATTGGCGTAAAAAAGAAGGGCACCAGTCGCTTCGTTTCGTTTCATGAAAAACGAGGCACTGGTGCCGTATTATTTTGCTGCATCCAACAATTGACTGACCGTGACAAATCGATAGCCCTGCGAACGCAAATCTGTGATGAGCTCCCGGAGTGCGGCGACTGTTTGCCGCTGGTTCAGACCCCCATCATGAAACAGGATGATATCCCCGGAGGAGACATTGCTTTTGACGCTTTTGGCAATGACGTTAGCCGTGCGTGCCAAAGACCAATCACGAGGATCAATCGACCAGTGAATGATGTCGTAGCCACTGGATTGAACTGCATTCATGACGTCATGTGTCATGATGCCGTAGGGGGGACGGTAGTATTGCGCCAAAATGCCGGTCGTCTTTAAAATGGAGCGCTCTGCATGCTTGATGTCTTCGTACACTTCATGTTCGGTCAGCTTGTTCAGGTCAAAATGGTGGTAGCCGTGGTTGCCGATTTCATGCCCGGCCTTGTAAATCCACTGCAGGACCTTTGGATGCTTGTCCACTTGTGAGCCAAGGACAAAAAACGTAGCGCGAACATTGTACTGGTGTAGCACCTCAAGAATTTTGGGCGTGTAGATAGCATCTGGCCCATCATCAAAAGTGAGGGCGACGACCTTTTTCTCTGTGTCGATTCTGTGGATCGGCTCATACGAAGGCAGTGTTTGCTGGGCAAAAGCGGGTAGGGTGCCGTAGCCAAGAAGGCAGGCGAAAAGCAAGGCGTACCGTATGCATTTGCGCATGAACAATCGCCTCCTTCTTTTGGGATGTGATTAGGTTCACCTCCTGCCAGGGAAAACATGCTACCAAAAGAAAACAGCGGTCAGAGTAGGGGGCGGTTATGTTAAAATGGAAGAACCGTACATAGGAGAGGAGAGAGTTTGGTGGAACTCCGCGGTATTTTGCAAGGACTAACACATGAGTATCATGGAGGGGACAAGCCGGTAGACTACTATTTGAATATCGGTGAAGATCGCCTTCCGCTTAATGAATGGCTGGGCAGTGAATTGACGATTTCGTTTTTAGGCGAAAAAAATTGTATTGCCTGTGGCCGCAAAACAAACAAGACGTTTAACAGCGGGTATTGCTATCCCTGTTTTACCAAGCTGCCGGAAAATGACTTGTGCATCGTCAAGCCGCACGAATGTCATTTTGACTTGGGGACTTGCCGGGACGAGAGCTTCGGTGAGAGATATTGCATGATTCCTCATTTTGTCTATCTGGCAGTGTCGAGTGATATAAAGGTAGGATTGACTCGCAAGCATAATGAATTGAGACGCTGGGTGGATCAAGGTGCGATTCGCGCAATCCCGATTGCGGAGGTTCCTACTCGTCGGATGGCTGGGGAGCTTGAATTCCACTTGAGTCAGTTTTTGCCGGACAAGACCAACTGGCGCAAAATGCTCAAGGGAGATGTGAAGGAAATTGACTTGCTCGCCATGCGTGACGAAGTATACGGTCATTTTCCTGAACAGTTTAAAGCGTTCCAATATCGCGAGGACGAATGGGTAGATATTGCCTATCCGATCTTGGAGTCACTAGATAAAATTAATTCCAAGACACTCGATAAAGAAGAACAGCTCGGCGGGCGATTGATCGGTGTAAAAGCACAGTATTTGATTTTTGACACTGGTGTATTCCAGACGAGAAAGCATGCTGGCTACCAAGTCGAGATCAAAGCAAAACCGTCTGCATAATGACGTGCAAACTCCTCACACTAGGAAATGTGAAGGAGGATGGGCAGATGGATGAGCACATTGAGTACACCATGCCTTTAACTGGGACACTGGCTGAGGCTGTGGAAGACCAGAATGCCAAGCAACTAGGGGTGCCCTTCTCGCCGCTTTCGCAAATGTGGCAGGTTAATCCTGACCAGACGAATGAGAAAGATTACGCAAAGAGCGAGCGCACCGAATAACAGATTCCACATGAGAAGAAAACGTATGACGACAGCCAGAAGAGAGGGACGGCTGTCGTTTTTGTTTGCTACACGTCTATCAATTCTTTTACAATAAATAAATGACAGAAACGAAAAAGCGAGGAATTGAATATGACAATGAAAGCCTACCTGTACAACAAATGTGATACATGCCGCAAAGCGAAAAAATGGCTTACGGATCAAAATATTGGCTTCGAAGAAATTCCGATTGTGGATGCACCGCCTTCCAAAGAAGAGCTGCGTCAAATTTGGCAGACAAGCGGTCTCGATTTGCGCAAGTTTTTCAATGTGAGTGGAGTCCATTACCGCGAGCTCGGCTTAAAGGACAAGCTTCCTACGATGTCAGAGGATGAAATGCTAGAGCTGTTGGCTTCCAATGGCAAGCTGATCAAACGGCCTCTTATCGCAAGCGATCGTATTGTAACCCTTGGTTTCAAAGAAGAAGAGCTGGAGAAGGCTTGGGGAGGGAAGGCATGATGCGCCAACCTTCCAACAGACTGAACCATCTTTCCGCCGATATTTTTTCAGAGATGGAGGCTCGCAAAAGGGAAGTTGCCAAAACCAGAACGGTATACGACTTGAGCATCGGCAGTCCTGATCAGCAGCCTGACGAGAAGCTACTGCAAACGTTAATCCATGCCATCCAGCAACCAGCTGCTTTTCGCTATCCATTGAGCGATGGAACGGCGGCCTTCCGAGAAGAGGTCGCCCACTGGTATCAATATCGTTTTGGGGTGGAACTAGCGCCAGATGGGGAGGTTCATTCCCTGATGGGGTCTCAGGATGGTTTGGCTCACTTTGCTTTGGCATGGACCGATCCTGGAGATATCGTCCTCGTACCTGATCCTGGGTATCCAATCTACGAAGGCAGTGTTCATTTGGCGGGAGCGGTACCTTACCGGATGCCTCTGCGGGCAGAAAATGAATTTTTGCCAAAGCTGACAGACATTCCAGAGGAGATAGCGGCTCGTGCAACGTTTATGATTCTGAACTATCCGAATAATCCGATTTCCGCGGTCGCTACCCTTGCTTTTTTTGAAGAAGTCGTGGCTTTTGCCAAGCGTTTTGACATTATCGTGGTTCATGATTTGGCCTATTCGGAGATGGTGTTTGACGGCTACCAAGCGCCAAGCTTTTTGCAAGTGCCAGGAGCGAAGGAAGTGGGAATTGAATTTAATTCGTTTTCCAAGAGCTTCAATATGGCAGGTTGCCGGATCGCTTACGTTGTAGGAAATGCAGACATTATTAATCCGCTTGCGATTGTAAAATCCAATATCGATTACGGCGTCTTTTTGCCTGTACAGCAAATGGCCATTGAGGCTTTGCGAAAGGATCGGGAATCGGGTGGGAAAAACACGGTCGCACCCGTTTACCAAGAACGGCGTGATGTGTTGCTGGGTGCATTGGCAAAGGCAGGATGGAGCATTCCATCTCCTAAGGCGACCATGTTCGTCTGGGCAGCTGTACCGAATGGCTGGACGTCACGAGAGTTTGCCTTCGCTTTACTGGAGAAAGCCGGAGTCGTGGTCGTTCCGGGAAGTGCCTTCGGCGAAGAAGGAGAAGGGTATGTACGAATTGCTCTTGTCCAACCTCCCGAGATCCTGTTAGAGGCTGTGGCTGCCATCGATCAATCCGGGATTCTTCGCATGAAAACGAGTGTGTAGCGGTTGAAGTCAAAAAAGAGGGGATGAGCTTTCATGCGTTTGCACGAAGAAATGCCTGACTTTCCTGGGATTACGGAGTGGATCAACGGGCAAGTAACCAAAGCTGATTTGGTAGGAAGTCCTGTCTTGGTGCATATCTGGTCCGTCAGTTGTTACATGTGCAAGGAATCGATGCCAAGCATAAACGAATGGCGAGATCAATACGCTGCTAACGGTTTGAAGGTCATTGGAATTCATATGCCTCATTCGGAAAAAGATACAGACATCGAGCTGATCAAGAAGGCGATTGCAGAACAACATTTGACACACCCTATTGCAATCGATAATGATAGAGAGACAGCCGATGCATTCCAGAATGAATACGTCCCCGCTTTTTATTTGTTTGACGAGGCTCTTCAGTTACGTCATTTTCAGGCAGGAGAGAAGGGTCTCCAACTGGTAAAAAAACGCTTGTTCAGAATTTTGGGGATCGAAGAGGAATCCTAGAATGTTCGTCTAATTATGTATGTGTAATGGATTGTACCCGATAGGAGGATATGTAAACGATGGAATTCCCGAAAAATCTACGTTACAGTGAAGAGCATGAGTGGGTGCGAGTAGAAGGAAACAAGGCGTACATCGGAATCACTTCTTTTGCTCAATCAGAGCTGGGTGACATCGTGTTTGTCGAACTGCCTGAGGTAGGCACGACAATCCAACAGGATGAGCCGTTTGGCAGCGTGGAATCGGTAAAAACCGTTTCTGAACTGTACGCTCCTGTAACTGGTAAAGTAGTAGAAGTAAATGGCGAACTGGAAGATGCACCTGAACTGGTTAATTCCTCGCCATACGAGCAAGCATGGATGATCGTCGTCGAATTGTCTGATACAGCTGGGCTGGACAAGCTGATGGATGCAGACAAATACGAAGCGATGGTAAAAGAATAGGAAACAAAAAAGCCGGGGCTTTTATGCTCCGGCTGTTCTTTATTTATGGACTACTCCAACTTGAATGTTCGTACTGCATCATTAAGCTCTTCTGCCATTTTCGCCAGCATCGTAGCGGCTGAAGAGATTTCCTCCATGGAAGCGGTTTGTTCTTCCGCTGCTGCTGCAACCGTCTGAGAGTTGCCGGCTGATTGTTCTGCGATTTGTGTAATATGCGTTATTGCGGATACAATCGTTTGCATTTGCTGACTGATCTTGCTCATTTCTGTTGTCACTTCATTCATGCGGACGAGCAGCCCCGACGTGGAGCCAGTAATTTGCTCAAAAGCATTTCCTGTTGAGCGAACGAGGGTCATGCCTTCTCCCAAAATAGAAGCGCCATGACTCATTGCCGCGATCGCTGAGCCTGTGTCCTGCTGAATCACGGTGACGATGTGACTGACTTGCTCGGCGGCAGAGCTGGACTGTTCGGCCAGTTTGCGCACCTCGTCGGCTACAACGGCAAACCCTCGTCCTTGTTCTCCGGCGCGAGCTGCTTCGATAGCGGCGTTCAGAGCGAGCAGGTTGGTTTGATTGGCGATTGTCGTGATGAGTGAGATCATTTCTCCAATCTCTTGGGAGCGTTTGCCTAGTGTATTGACAATGGTAGAGGTCTTGGCCATTTGGCTATGGATCACATCCATGTGCTCGACCGTTTTAGCTGCCATCTGATTGCCATTTGTGGCTTGGCGGTTCGCTTCTTGTGTAGAGAGATTTACATCCTCAATTCCTTTTTCCATCACTTCAATGTGCACGGCAATCTCGTTGATGACTTCATAGCCTTGAACAGTCGCATCCACTTGCTGCTCTGTACCGTTGGCAATTTCTTGAACGGATTGAGCGATCTGCTCTGTTGCTTTGCTCGTCTGTTCCGCACTTGCCATCAATTGCTCAGACGTAGCAGCAACCTGTTGAGCGTTGAAGCTGACTTGACCCAGCGTTTCGCGCAAGGTTGCTGTCATGGAGTTGAAGCGATTTGCCATAACCCCCATCTCATCGGCTGTCTGAATATCCATGGAAGCGGTAAAATCGCCATTGGAGAGTGCTTGTGACAGATGGTTGGCGCGCTCGATTTGTTTGGTCAGGTATTTGCTGAAGTAATAAATGACAGCAATCATGATCAACAGCCCGATCAGGCTCACCGTACAAAGCTCAAAGAACAAGTCATAGAGAGGATCAGCAAATTCTTTTTCGGGCATCACGAGAGCGATTGTCCATTTTGTATCTCCGAGCTCTTGAAAATAAACACGATTGATGCCGTTTTCATCGTCAAACGTCTTCATTCCTGTCTTCTCTTCTAAAAGAGAAGGACCTATTGCTGCCAAGGAAGCATTCTCGTCAGATAGAACGGATTGATTCATTAGCTTGTCTGATTGAGGATGAGCGAGGTATCTCCCTTTTTGATCCACCAAAAAGGCCCAGCCTGTTTCGCCAACTTTTGTACTGGAGACGAGCTTTTCCACGTCAGTGAGTGTAATATCGTCAGTGGCCACACCCAGAAGCTTTTTATCCGGCGTGTAAAAAGGAGCGACTACCGTCACCATCGACACCTTGGAAATTTCGTCGAAGTACGGCTCTGAATAATCGGTTTTCTTAGTAGTCGTGCTGCCTACCTTGTACCAGTCTTGATTTGGATAGTTATAGGAGGCGCTGCTGTATTCATCTGTAATGTTAACCTTGCCGTCGTTCTTTGCCCCGTATGTAGCAACGAGTTTTTTGTTCGGGTCAAAAGCGTAAGGTTCCATGAAAATTCCCATTCCGACTGTCGTATCATTAATGAGAACGGTTTTGAACAGCAGGGAATTTAACTGCTCCAGCGAATTTGTAATAGGAGCCATTTCAATAAAGCGAGCCATACTCAGGGTTACCTTGCTGTGGGCTTCCAGTTGCTTTTCCACATTGCTGCCGACCATATCTAGTTGATAATTCATTTTGTCCTCAATTTCCTGGTTCAGTTGGTCGACAGAGAACCAGAAACCGATACCCACAACGAGCAAAAGTGTCAAGATAATGACAGGAAGGGTAATAGTCAGTGTCCGAGCACGAAGACTTTTGAAACGAAACATGAAACCGCTCTCCTTTTAAATTTTTGCTAAAACGATTATTATTCCTTATTATCGGATAGATTGAGACTATCTTATATGATGGATTTAGGCAAATGAGGGAAAATATTCGCACTAGTCAGAAAATGTTGCAGAAATCAAAGCAAATCGAGTAAAATAGATAAACCAAATCTTTATGCGATTTCCTTCATTGGTATCATTTGCGGGTGGAGTGTTAATGGGTATATAAGCTACAATGCGGATACAGACAGAAGTTTCGACCAAAAACGGACATGGACGTTTGATTTGGCGAATAGGGAGGGAGACTATATGAGTTTTTGTTGTGGTGCTGGAATGGTAGGTTCCGTAGGCTCAGTCCGTCATTATAAAACGCTTGTACACAATGTCCCCATCATGTTTTGTCCTGTATGTGACAGAATTGAGGTTCATCCTGGTATTGAGGGAGAATACGAAATTTTAGTAGAATATGCTCAGGGAGATCAGGCTCCAGAAGTGGATTTTGCTGACTTTGTGAGTGTTGACAATACATCCGAGTTGTTTGAGAATTGTACCATGACGGATGAAGCGGCCAGCTTCGCCGAAGTATTAAAGCAGCAGATCGATATTTCACTTGATCTGCTCGGAGTCGCCAAGGAGTTACAGGATGACGATTGGCGGGAAGCATTGATGATTCGTTTAAGACGGTTAAGTGAGCGATTGAAGCAGTACAATAAAAGAAAAGCTAATGTCGCACAAGAGCGCATGACCTGAGTTGACGTGGGAGGCAGTGTGAATGTTTCATTTGAAAGCCGTTCACCACATCGCATTGAATTGTAGTGATGTTGTGAAGGTAGCTCGTTTTTTTAAGGACATTTTGGAAGTCCCTATCCCGGAAGAGAATATGACGGAAGGAGCACCTGTCTACTTTCAAATTGGCACATACACACGGATCGGTCTTCATCCTCATGGCGGGGAAGCTGGGAAAGGCGGCGTAGGGCAGGTCGATCATCTCGCCTTCTCTGTGCAAAGCCGAGCTGAGCTGGACTATCTGGTTGATAAGCTAGAGGCAGAGAATATTTGCTATCGTGGCCCAATTACACAGCCTACTAGCTATAATTTGTATTTTGAGACACCCGATGGTCACCACCTAGAGGTGCGACTCGATAAAGACGAGTTTGATGAGTAGTGTTTCAGGAAGCATCTGCGTAAAGCGGATGCTTTTTTATTTTTTGCCATCTTACATTGTCGTGCGGCATAAAGGGTGTAGATGATCTTCTTTACGTTTTAAAAGGTACCGATGAACAAGCAAAGCTGGTGAGAAGAAAAAGCACAGGGCTCGCAGACCTTGACAAAGCCTTCCCAGTCGGAACTTCAAAAAGGGAACCACGCTTGTCGAACACTTCTTCCTTGAGAAACGTCCGCCCGTAGGGTGGCTTTGGCTCGACGGTCCCCTTTTTGAAGTGTAGACGGACAGTCCACTCTCCCTTGCGGGCGTGTCAGAGTCGAAGAGAACTGTGCTTTTTCTTCTCCTCCACTATGTTGACTCAAAAGCCTTCTTTAAAGGTCTTTCTTACAATGTCGAGAAAAAGATGGCCCCCCTGACAACAGCCGACAGTGACTCTCATTCCTCGCCAAAGGATTCGACCTGACAGGCCACGAACCCAATTGGGAAGAGAGGGGTGGCGTGTAGATGATCGGAATGGGCAGACTGCTTTTTGAACTGGGCGAGAGACTGCAAGGAAAAGCACACTTGCGGTTCATAACAGCAGGATGGGAGCGCAGGATCGGAATCGTGGTCGATGATTTACCATCACAGTGGCAATTGACGATAGCAAAAGGTATTACATCCTGGGATGTGTGGACAGAAGAGCAGCCTGCCGATTTGATCATCAGGGGAGCGGAGAAACAAATGCGTATGCTGTTTGGCGGCGATGAGCTTGTCTATGCACTCGCCAAAGAAAAGGTGCAAATAGCAGGGCCATTGCGCGACCAATTGAAGCTCGATGCCATTTTGCGACTAACTTGTCGGTGAACTGTCTATTGGGCAGTATGATATAATAGGAAGAAACGGTTTTGAAGGAGGCGCTTTGATGTCTACTGTTATGTCGTTGCAACAAGCGGTTGCTGCACGTAAAGATGCTATTGCCGAAACATTCCGTCATCTGCATGAAAATCCGGAGATAAGCTGGAAGGAAGTAGAAACGACTCGTTATTTGGCGGAGCGTATGCGTGCCTTGGGACTGCGTGTTACGACTTTTGACGATTGTACAGGATTAGTAGC
The DNA here is from genome assembly GCF_050477165.1 of Brevibacillus sp. FIR094. Classification (NCBI taxonomy): domain Bacteria; kingdom Bacillati; phylum Bacillota; class Bacilli; order Caryophanales; family Paenibacillaceae; genus Brevibacillus; species Brevibacillus sp. FIR094. The sequence goes on from NZ_JBEAES010000004.1 coordinate 202,125, forward strand.
TGAATGGGGCGAAGGGAAGCCAGTTGTTGGCTTGCGCACAGATATCGATGCTCTTTGGCAAGAAGTGGACGGTGAATGGCGCGCGAATCATTCCTGCGGTCATGACGCTCATATGACACTAATCGTGGAAACGGTAGAAACATTGGTTGCCGCCGGATATCAACCGCCCGGAACGTTAAAAATTTTGTTCCAACCAGCAGAAGAAAAAGGAACGGGAGCATTGAAGCTGGTGGAGAAGGGTGTCGTCGATGACATCGATTATTTGTACGGGGTTCACTTAAGACCGATTCAGGAGATGGCAAATGGAACGGCGGGACCCGCTATTTACAACGGAGCAGCCATGTTTCTCTACGGGGAAATCACAGGAGTCGCTGCGCACGGAGCGAGACCGCATCTCGGAATCAATGTGATTGAAGTAGCAGGAGCGATTATTTCAGGACTTGGACATATCCATATCAATCCGATGGTGCCTGCCACAGTTAAAATGACCATGCTGCAAGCCGGGGGAGAGAGCTACAACATTATTCCGGACAAGGCGCGTTTTGCTCTTGATCTGCGAGCGCAGACGAATCAGGCGATGGATGACCTGGTGAATCGAGTTCGTCAAATGATCGACGGAGTTGCGGAGTCTTTTCAGGCACGTATAGAGGTAGAGGCCGGGTCGCGCATGGTAGCGGCAGAGGTCGATGATCAAGCGAAGGCATTTATGGAGCAGGCGATCGTAGATGTGCTCGGTCAAGAGAATTTGCGAGCGGCGCCTGTCAGTCCGGGAGCGGAGGATTTCCACTACTATACGGTAGAGCGCCCTCATATCAAGGCGACGATGCTGGCCCTTGGATGTGATTTGGTACCAGGACTCCATCATCCGCTGATGCACTTTGACCGCTCTGCATTGGAAAAGGGTGTGGCGATATTGTGTCAGACAGTCGTAAAAACGTTTGAAAATACGTAAATCTTTATGCCTTGTGAGAGCAACACTAAGGGAGTAAACTCTTGGTGTTGCTCTTTTTATGGGGAAAATGTCTCTGTGTACTTTCCGTATAGTCGATAGACTGATTGGTTTGTGGACAAAATACTGCTGTTGGGGAATAATACGCATGAGGAGGGTTATTCACACATTCTCCATGAGAGATTATAAAATTATGTAGCTTATTTAGCTAAATGTGATATACTAATTACAAATCGAGCGACAATTAGAAAGTCACAATAAATGATACACATTTTGGGAAGGAGATCGTTCACACATGGAAACCAATACGGTTCAAAAGCTTTCTGACATTCTTGGAGCTACGAAAGTGTATCATAACTTGCCTGTAGCTAATCTTGTTGAGATGACAGTGAAGCGTGGCGAAGGGATTTTGACCGATAAGGGGGCGCTCAATGCGCTAACAGGGAAGTTTACCGGCCGTTCGCCAAAGGACAAATTTGTGGTGGACGAAGCTTCCGTACACGATAAAATCAACTGGGGTCCGGTTAACCAACCAATCAGTACTGAAAAATTCCAAGCACTTCAACAAGACGTGCTCCAATACTTACAATCAAAAGATGAACTGTTTGTCTTCGATGGTTTTGCGGGTGCAGATACAACCTATCGCCTGCCAATCCGCGTAGTGAACGAATTCGCATGGCACAACCTGTTTGCACGTCAGTTGTTCATCCGTCCGTCCGAAGAAGAACTGGCTGCGCACGAATCAGAATTCACGGTTATCTATGCGCCTAATTTCAAGGCAAATCCTGCGGTACACGGAACAAACTCCGAGACCTTCATCGTGATGAGCTTTGAGCAAAAGACAGTGTTGATCGGTGGCACTGAGTATGCTGGCGAAATGAAAAAGTCGATCTTCAGCGTCATGAACATGCTGCTTCCAGAGCGCAACGTACTCTCGATGCACTGCTCTGCGAACGTAGGTAAAGACGGAGACGTTGCCCTGTTCTTTGGTTTGTCCGGTACAGGAAAAACAACGCTGTCTGCTGATCCAGACCGTTTCTTGATCGGTGACGATGAGCACGGCTGGTCTGACAATGGCGTGTTCAATATCGAAGGCGGATGCTATGCAAAATGCGTCAAGCTGTCTGAAGAAGGCGAACCGCAAATCTGGAAAGCAATCCAGTTCGGTACCGTACTTGAAAATGTAGACGTAAACGAAGCAACTCGTGTAGCAGACTACGATAGCACCAAATATACAGAGAATACACGCGCTGCGTACCCAGTAGAAGCAATTCCGGGTGCTGTGATTCCAGGCGTGGGCGGGCAACCAAATGTTATCGTCTTTTTGACAGCCGATTCGTTCGGTGTATTGCCTCCAATCTCCAAGCTGAGCAAAGAGCAAGCCATGTATCACTTCCTGTCTGGCTACACCAGCAAAATGGCAGGTACAGAGCGTGGCGTAACCGCTCCGCAAACAGAGTTTTCTACTTGCTTCGGTTCTCCATTCTTGCCACTGCATCCTGTAGTATATGCAGAAATGCTCGGTAAGAAGATTGACGAGCGCAAGGTTCAAGTATACCTGGTGAACACTGGTTGGACTGGTGGCCCGGTAGGTGTTGGCCAACGTATGAAGCTGTCCTACACGCGTGCGATGGTAACAGCAGCATTGAACGGTGAGCTAGAAAAAGTAGACTATGTAGCTGACGAGATTTTCGGGGTACAAGTACCGACTTCTTGCCCGAACGTTCCTGCTGAAGTTCTGCAACCACGTAATACATGGGCAAACAAAGAAGATTACGACAAGCAATCGGCTGATCTGGCTGCACGCTTCATTGAGAATTTCGAGAAGAAATTCCCGAATGCAACAGATATTGCGAATGCGGGTCCTAAAGTAAAGTAACCGAACAGGAGAGAAACGGGTAGACGATAAGGTCTATCCGTTTTTTCTTCGTGAAAACGTAAAAAAACCGTTAGCGTGTGACCGACGGTTTTGAGCTTATCCGTTCCTTGTTGCATCGAGTACTTTCGAAGTAAGGAATGGGACAACTTTTCCATTTGACTGTCGAAATAGAGTCAGGTAAGCTTCCGAAGGGACCTTTTCCATAGAGTGATAGCGATACATAGCGAGGAACTACTGATTACTCATTCCTGTCAGCTTGACATAACCTTTGGAAACGACTTCTTTCTTCGTCGTGCAATCGTTAATCCAGTGGTACTTTTTTACAAAAAGTACCTGGAGTTTAGACGGAGACGTATGCCCAAAAGTTACAAAGGGAAAAATGCTGCGGAGGCAACAATATTTAGGAAGGATCCATGCGCAAAAACGGACTTTCTAAATATAATGATATAAAAAATACAGATATGTTTCATTCCTTGATTTATAATTATTCTTATTATAAGATAGTTATTGAGAATGGATTGAGAATTTACCAACTCACTTTTGACGTGTATGGAGGGAATTCAGATGACAGCAGTACCGCATTTGCAAATAAAAAACCTTCGCGCCAAGATCGAGGACAAAGAGATCCTCAAAGGCCTGAATTTGGAGATCAAGGGCGGCGAAGTGCACGCGATCATGGGACCAAATGGTACCGGTAAATCGACATTGGCATCCACATTGATGGGTCACCCAAAATATGAGGTAACCGATGGCGAAGTGCTGATCAATGACGAAGACTTGTTGGAAATGGCAGTAGACGAGCGCGCACGTGCAGGTCTGTTCCTGGCGATGCAATACCCGTCTGAAATCAGCGGTGTAACTAACTCTGACTTCCTGCGTTCCGCGATCAACGCACGCCGTGGCGAAGGAAACGAAATCTCCCTGATGAAATTCATCCGTGAGATGGACAAAAAGATGAACACGCTGGAAATGGATGAGTCTTTCTCCCACCGTTACCTGAATGAAGGTTTCTCTGGTGGTGAGAAAAAGCGTAACGAGATTCTGCAAATGATGCTCTTGGAGCCAGCTATCTGTATTCTGGATGAAATCGACTCCGGTTTGGACATCGACGCATTGAAAATCGTTGCAGCTGGTGTAAACGAAATGCGCTCCGCAGACCGCGGATTCTTGATTATTACGCACTACCAGCGTTTGCTGAACTATGTAAAGCCTGACTTCGTACACGTCATGATGCAAGGTCGTATCGTGAAGTCCGGTGGCCCTGAGCTGGCTGAACGCCTGGAGGCAGAAGGCTATGACTGGATCAAGGAAGAACTCGGCATCGAGGACGAAACCGTAAACGCCAACGTGTAGGATGAAGGAGGCAGCAGTGAAATGAGTGTGGATGTACAGCTACGCTTCGATTCCGAGGCGATCACCCAGTACTCCAAAGCTAATCAGGAGCCTGCCTGGTTCCTGGAAAAGCGCCTCGCTGGACTGAAGGCGGCGGGAGAGCTGGCGCTCCCTGCCTTGGAGAAAACGAAGATTGATAAATGGAATACCGTTGATTTCGATCCGTTCCAAACCACTGCAAAGGTGGCAGCGGCGAATGAACTCAGCGATTTGGTAAAAGCACAAATCGATGTCGACAGCGTGAAAAACCTGTTGGTACAAAAAAATGCTTCTACTGTTTTTCAAGCAGTTTCCGATGAGCTGAAGGCACAAGGCGTGATTTTCACGACTTTTGCTGATGCACTGCAAACACATGGCGATCTCGTGCAAAAATACTTGCTGAACGTTATCGCACTTGATGAGCACAAGCTGACTGCTCTGCATACGGCGGTTGTGAATGGTGGCGTATTCCTCTACGTTCCGAAAAACGTGGAAGTAGATGTTCCACTGCAAGCTGTGTATGAAATCGCAGGCGACAACGCTCTGTTGGCTCCACATGTTTTGATCGTGGCAGAAGCGAACAGCAAAGTAACCTACGTGGATACATATGTATCTGGCGAAGGCAAAAGCATGGTTGCGAACAGCCTAGTTGAAGTATATGTAGGCGCGGGAGCATCTGTGCAAGTAGCTTCTGTACGTTCACTGTCTGTAGACGTTCACGACTACAGCTTCCGTCGTGCAACCGTTGAGCGTGATGGAAAAATGGAATGGATTTTGGGTGAGATGAACGATGGCAATACCGTTGCCAACAACACCACCATTCTCAAGGGAACTGCTTCGATCGCAGAGACCAAATCCATTTCTGTAGGAACTGGTTCCCAACGTCAAAACCTCACTTCCCAAGTTCAGCATATCGGCACGCACACCGAGTCTGACATGGTGAGCAAAGCTGTTATGACGAATGAAGCAGTGAGTATCCTGAACGGTATCACGAAAATCGAAAAAGGCGCTGAAAAGGCAAACGGCGTACAGGCGGAAAACATCCTGATGCTGAGCGATAAATCTCGCGGTGATGCCAACCCGATCCTGTTGATCGACGAGGATGACGTTAAAGCGGGTCACGCAGCTTCGGTAGGACGTTTTAGTGAAGAGTCTATCTTCTACTTGATGTCCCGTGGTATTTCCCGTCAAGGCGCAGAACGTCTGATCATTCTCGGCTTCCTGGAGCCAGTTGTTGCTGAGATTCCAGTAGAAGAAGTGAAAAACAGACTCCGTCAGGCGCTTGAAAGGAAGTTAGGCTAATGAACGCCAAGGAGCTTCGGAAATATTTTCCCATCCTTGACCAGGAAATAAACGGACATCCGCTTGTTTATCTGGACAATGGTGCAACCTCTCAAAAACCGATTCAGGTTATTGAGGCGATGGATAAATACTACAGGGAGTATAACTCCAATGTGCACCGTGGCGTGCACACCTTGGGTAACATAGCGACAGATGGGTACGAGGGCGCGCGTGAAAAAGTTCGCGCCTTCATCAACGCCCGTGAAGCCGCAGAAATCGTCTTTACGCGTGGTACGACATCTGCTTGTAATACGGTAGCGTATGGCTATGCTCGCATGTTCCTTAAGCCGGGAGATGAAATCGTGACCACATTGGTGGAGCATCACGCCAATTTCATTCCTTGGCAGCAGGCAGCCAAGGCGACCGGAGCGACTTTTAAGTTCATTCCGCTGGCAGAGGACGGTACCGTTACTCTGGAAGCGGTCAAGGAAACCATTACGGACAATACTAAACTCGTTGCTATTCACCATGTTTCCAACGTATTGGGGGATACTACCCCAATCAAGGAAATTGCCCAAATCGCCCATCAGCATGGTGCACTTCTGTTTGTTGACGGAGCGCAGGGTGCTCCACACAAGAAAATCGACGTCCAGGATTTGGATTGCGATTTTTATACGTTTTCCGCGCACAAGATGGCTGGTCCGACAGGCGTAGGTGTCCTGTATGGCAAGCGTGAGGTGCTGGAGCGTGTGGAGCCGATGGAGTTCGGCGGAGAAATGATCGACTATGTGGATATGTACGATTCCACGTGGAAGGAGCTCCCTTGGAAATTTGAAGGGGGAACTCCGATCATCGCAGGTGCTATCGGATTGGGAGCAGCGATTGACTTTTTGGAAGAGATCGGAATGGACAATATCGAGCGTCATGAAAAACATCTCGTCAATTACGCGATGGAACAAATGCGCGAGATCGAAGGATTGAAGATTTACGGCCCACAGCAGGACCGCAGCTGTTTAATTACATTCAACCTGGATACAGTACATCCGCATGACCTGGCGACGGTGCTGGACAGTTACGGAATCGCAGTTCGTGCCGGTCATCACTGCGCACAACCGCTGATGCGTTGGCTGAATGTGACGGCTACCGCTCGGGCAAGCTTCTACCTGTACAATACAGAAGAAGAAGTGGATGTGCTGATCGCGGGCTTGAAGAAGACGAAGGAGTATTTCGGCAATGTCTTCTCTTGATGATTTATACCGCCGCGTCATTATGGATCACTACCAGAAACCGCGCAACCGCGGGAAGCTGGAAGAATCCGAAGGACTCATTGTAAATTTGAATAACCCGACCTGTGGCGACAGCATCTCGCTCTCCTTGAAAGTGGAGGATGGCAAGGTGGTAGATGCCAAGTTCCTCGGAGAAGGCTGTTCGATCAGCATGTCGTCTGCATCAATGATGACGGATGCGGTCAAAGGCAAACCAGTTGCTGAAGCACTGGAGCTGTCACAGAAATTCTCCGATATGATGCAAGGTAAAGAAATCGATGACTCGATTGATCTTGGTGATATCGAAGCCTTGTCTGGCGTAGCCAAGTTCCCAGCGCGAATCAAGTGCGCGACATTGGCTTGGAAAGCATTGGAGCAAGGGGTCAAACAGGCGGAGCAGGAATAGTGATAGGTAAGGGACATGAACATGAAGGAGTGAGCTACGATGGCTGTTAAAGGCCCAGAAATACAGGAGTATCAGTACGGTTTTCACGATAAAGACGTGTCCGTATTCCGTACGAAAAAGGGTTTAACCCGCGAGATCGTCGAAGAAATTTCGAAGATCAAGGATGAGCCAGCTTGGATGCTGGAATTCCGTTTGAAATCGCTGGACATCTTCAACAGCATGCCGATGCCAAAATGGGGCGGCGATCTGGATGACCTCGATTTTGACAGCATCACTTACTACGTAAAGCCTTCTGAAAAGCAAGGCCGTAGCTGGGATGAGGTACCAGAAGAAATCAAGGCAACCTTCGATAAGCTGGGTATTCCAGAAGCAGAGCAAAAATTCCTCGCTGGTGTATCTGCTCAGTACGAATCTGAGGTTGTTTACCACAACATGCAGGAAGACCTGGAAAAACTGGGCGTTCTCTTCTGCGACATGGATTCCGCAGTAAAACTGCACCCGGAAATCGTGAAGGAATACTTCGCGACGGTAATTCCAATCGCAGACAACAAGTTTTCTGCACTGAACTCGGCAGTATGGTCAGGTGGCTCCTTCATTTACGTTCCAAAAGGCGTAAAAGTGGAAACTCCGCTGCAAGCATACTTCCGCATTAACTCCGAGAACATGGGTCAATTCGAGCGTACGCTGATCATCGCGGATGAAGATTCCTTCGTTCACTATGTAGAGGGCTGTACAGCTCCAATCTACAGCACGGATTCCTTGCACTCTGCTGTTGTAGAAATCATCGTAAAAGAACGCGCTCGTTGCCGTTACACCACGATCCAAAACTGGTCCAACAACGTATACAACCTCGTTACTAAACGTGCGGTTGCTTACGCGGATGCGAACATGGAATGGATCGATGGTAACATCGGTTCCAAGCTGACGATGAAATACCCAGCTGTTATCATGAAAGGACCTCGCGCGAAAGGTACCGTTCTTTCCATTGCAGTAGCAGGAAAAGGACAACACCAAGACGCAGGTGCGAAAATGATTCACCTGGCGCCAGATTGCACATCGACGATCATTTCCAAGTCGATCTCACGTGATGGCGGAAAAGTAACCTACCGTGGTCTGTCCCAGTTTGGACGCAAATCGGAAGGCTCCAAGTCCAACATCAAGTGCGATACGCTGATTCTGGATAAACTGTCCACGTCCGACACGATCCCGTACAACGAGATCATGAACGACAGCATCACTCTTGAGCACGAAGCGACTGTATCCAAAGTATCCGAAGATCAACTCTTCTACCTGATGAGCCGCGGTTTGTCAGAAGCAGAAGCTACTGAAATGATCGTAATGGGCTTCATCGAGCCATTCACGAAAGAGTTGCCGATGGAATACGCGGTAGAGATGAACCGTCTCATTAAATTCGAGATGGAAGGTTCTATCGGGTAACCGTTTCTATAACGTGTAAATACGTGTCTGATTCGTTCAGACACGTATTTTTTATTTGCCCCTGCGTTATATAGGGGAAACGCATTAGCCCTCTGGCGGTAATTCGCTGGAGGGCTGTTTTTACGAGGACAAACTGAATTTCCATAATAAGATCATAAATACCGCCATCGGAATGACCCAAAGTAAAGGAATGGCGTTGAGTGCGTAACTCGTTTTGAATTTCAATTTGTGATAGTAGTACCAACTGCCTATCGCTGAGGCAAGTAGTACAAGCGGATACGATAGGATCGTATAGAATACCTCCGGCGCTCCAGTATCATATTCATCTTCAGGTAGAAGCACAATGGTAAAAAAAAACAGAAATTACCCAAGCCAATAAGAAAATGGCATATACGCTTTGACTAATAGAAAGGACGAGACAAGCTGTCTTGTTTTTCATAAGTGCCTGATTCTCCCTAAAAAATGGAATTACTAACAAGACGAGAGCAGATGGAAAAAGGTAACAATACTCTAATCGCATGGGCATTTTTGTGCATGTTGAAACATGTACATTCGCTCCACACAATGATAAAATGTTCGTATATACAAGATAACGCTGCCAAACATCAACGAAGTATGCCTACGTATCCAGGCATGCTTTTTTCGGGCGAGCACAATCATTTCACCAAGACGCAGTTGCCCTTCTATGAGCAGGCAGCCGTAGAGGTTTTCATACTTTTTGGAGCGGGGTTGCACATATGATAGTGGTAAAGCAATTAATGGATCATTGCCACCGCTTTTTTGGGAGTCAAGGTGAGCTGTATCAATCCGAGGATGCGGATATCCTGATTGCCGTCTATCCGGCTACGCGCAAGCGAGGTTGGTGGACGTATGCCACACTTGAGCTGCACAAGATGGTGGCAACGGAGTACCTCGTCTATTCCTATCAGTTTGAGCAGCGAATGATTACGCATTTGGCAAGAGTAGCGGCCCAGGCAATTCGTCAGTGGGAGAGTCAAACGACCCGCATGGAGTCTGGGAGCGTCTTTTCGCTTGAGGATACAATCGTGGAAAAATCAGTTTTGAATCATATGGTACTGACCCCTGCCTATTATGAAGAGGCTGGACTTGAATATTATACAAACGGCAAGGACGTAATCAGGTTCATGATGCTTCATGCAATCGCGGATTCTGAAGCAAAGTTTTTGGAACAATATGGACTTATGGCATTACAGGAATGGTTAGCGCACTCCGGTGTCGATTCCCTGAATGTTACGCGTACGCCTGCCATCTGAGAAGGGAGCGAGCGAAATGTCAGCGATTCGCTTGAGAGTCACCGTAGTAGTGGAACACGAAGGGAAAGTCCTCCTCATCCGTGAGCAGACACAACGAGGCATCTTTTACAACTTACCAGGGGGAATCGTAGAATATTTAGAAGCGATTCCAGATGCGGCGAAAAGAGAAGTGATGGAAGAGACCGGACTCCTCGTGGAAATGGAGCGATTGATCTGGATAGACGATCGGATCGATCAGGAAGGGAACGGCAAGCATACAGTCGGAGTGGGAGTTCTGGCGAAGCTCATCGGTGAAGAGACGAACCCTACGCCAGGTGGTATCGTCGATGAAGAAATCGAATGGGCTGGCTGGGTCACACTAGACGAGTGGAAGCAACTGCCGAACGACCACAAGTCACGCCCGGATCAAGTCAAGCAAGTCTTGTCTGATCCCACTTATCAACCGATGTACTTGGGAAATATGTTTAGCCGAGCAGAATAAAAACGAAAGACACCGCCCTTTTCATAGTGAAGAGGAGCGGTGTTTTTTTACTTACGCTTTTTGCTGAGCGGAAGCAGGCTGGCTGCGGCTGACCTATTCGTGGGAGTGCCCGGCGAATATCGAGGAAGGAATTCGCCGTATCCAAAGAGTCCTTCAGCAGAAAAAGCGATAAGAAAAGGAATTATTTCCTTATTTATGAAACTAATTCACATCTCACTCGTATGCACTATAGAGGCAATTTTAGAAAGGGGGGACAGTCGTGGGCGTACTTGAAACCGTCTACATAGTCTGCCTTGTACTTGGTCTAATCTACACGGTCATCTCGCTGTTGTTTGGCGATACGCTCTCGGATTGGCTGGGACATCTGCATCTGCCTTTTGCGCAGCCCATTTTGTTGGTCAGCGGTATGACTGCCTTTGGTGGAGCCGGGTATTTGCTATCTCGATACACTTCGCTTGGTGCGCTTGTCGTGTTGATGCTGGCTGCTGTCATTGGCATCGCTTTGGCTTTTGTCTCGTACTTCCTGTGGGTTAAGCCGATGAGCCATGCGGAAAATTCCACGAGCTATTCCATGAGTCAACTAGGAGGAAAGCTAGGGGAAGTCGGGACGACGATCCCATCAGAAGGACTGGGAGAGGTGCTGCTGCCGATGATTAGTGGAACTACTTACCATATGGCGGCGAGTCTTGAGGGCGAGATTATCCCGCAAGGAACCCGTGTCGTCGTAGTCGAGGTGCGTGACCATGTCTTGTATGTGATCCCCTTTTACACTGAATCTGGCGAAGGAGATGAGAAGTGATGTTAGATCCCGGCATTTTGACAGTAGTAGGTGTTGTCGTTGCAGTCTTTCTCGTTTTGGGTATTGCTTTTTGGGCCCGTTACAAAACAGTGGGCGCAGATGAAGCCATGATCGTGACGGGTAGCTATCTAGGCTCGAAAAATGTACTTAGTGACGAATCTGGCCGCAAAATGAAGATCGTCCGCGGAGGCGGCGCATTTATCCTCCCTATTTTTCAACAAGCAAACTTTCTGAGTCTTCTGTCTCATAAGCTGGACGTATCGACGCCAGAGGTGTACACCGAGCAAGGCGTTCCTGTCATGGCAGATGGCGTGGCGATCATCAAGGTAGGCGGTTCAATTGAAGATATCGCGACCGCATCCGAGCAATTTATGGGCAAGAGTGACGAGGCACTGCGCGGAGAAGCACAGGAGGTACTCGAAGGCTATTTGCGGGCAATCCTCGGCAGTATGACGGTAGAGGAAATTTACAAGAACCGTGAGCGATTCGCACAAGAGGTGCAAGCGGTAGCGACAAAGGATTTGAAGAAAATGGGGCTGTCCGTTGTCAGCTTCACGATCAAGGATGTCCGGGACAAAAACGGCTATTTAGCTGCCCTTGGAATACCGCAAATCGCTGCAGTGAAGCGCGATGCGACCATCTCGCAGGCTGATGCGGACAAAGAAGCGCGGATCAAGCAGGCGCAGGCAGAGGAAGAAGCACGCAAGGCAGAGCTGCTGAAGGAAACGAACATTGCCGAAGCAGAAAAGGAAAAAGAGCTGAAGGTAGCGGCGTTTAAGCAAGAGCAGGACAAAGCAAAGGCGAGCGCGGACCAAGCCTACAAGCTGCAAGAAGCTGTCGCCAAACAGCAGGTAACCGAAGAAGAAATGAAGGTCGATCTTGTCCGCAAGCAGAAGGAAATCGAGCTGGAGGAAAAAGAAATTCTTCGCCGCGAAAAGCAATATGATGCGGAAGTGAAGAAAAAGGCCGACGCCGACCGCTACTCTGTGGAACAGGCGGCAGAAGCGGAAAAAGCGAAGAAGCTGAGAGAAGCAGACGCGATCAAGTACCGCATTGAAGCAGAAGCAAAAGCAAATGCTGAGCAGAAGCGTCTGGAAGGTTTGGCGATTGCCGAGGCCGAAAAAGCACGTGGTAGCGCTGAGGCAGAAGTCACGCGCCTCAAGCTCGAAGCCGAGGCAGAAGGGAAAGAGAAGCTGGCTGAAGCATTTGAAAAATTCGGTCATGCGGCTGTCCTCGATATTATTTCGAAAATGCTCCCTGAGCTGGCTGAGAAAATTGCCGAGCCAATGAAGGCGATCGACAAGGTAACGATCGTGGATGCAGGAGGCGGTCAAGGAGATGGCGTCAATCGTCTGAGCGGGAATGTTACGAAGCTGATGGCCCAACTCCCAGAGATGCTGAAAGACGTATCTGGTTTGGATATGAATAAGATGATCGCAGACTTTATGCAAAAGGGTGGTGCCGTACCCACACAGCAACAGCCTGTACCCGTAAAAGTACAGATAGAGACGGATGCTATTTTGGAGAACGAAAACAAATAATCAAATGGATCAGAGGAGAAGTGCCCCTTTATGGTGAGGGGCACTTTTTCGTGGGAAGAAAATCAAGGATAGTCTACCTGCTTCGCACGTCCATATCCTCTCAACAACTCGCTGACCGTCACGAACTTATACCCTCTATTTTTCAGTTCAGGCAATATTTGCTCGAGAGCTTGAACGGTCTGTCTGCGATTGCCTCCGTAATCGTGGAATAGCACGATGTCTCCATTTCGCGCGTTGTTCAAAACCTTGTTGACGATTTTTTTTACACCGGGATCGCTCCAATCACGTGTGTCTTGATGCCACGACCACATAATTACGAGAAAACCGGCTTGCTTGGCTGTATCGACGACTTTCTCGTCATAATATCCTCCCGGAGGACGAAAGAGGGTGGGACGAACCCCTGTTGCCGAATAAATCGTCTCCTGCGTTTTTTGCACCTCTTCTAACAGTCGATTCCCTGACAGCTTTCGAATATCTGGATGACTGTAAGTGTGATTCGCAATCTCATGTTGATCATTCACGAGAGATTTGGCGATTTCCGGGTACTGGCTCACACGATTGCCTACGACAAAAAAGGTAGATTTCGCTTGATACTGCTTCAGCAGCGCGGCGATCTTAGGAGTGTATACCTGGTCAGGACCATCGTCAAAGGTAAGGGCAATCACCTTGCTCTCTGTTGGCACTTCCCAGACGATATCTCCTCTTGTTTCGTAATACTCGCGATTTTTTTCCCGGATGGCATTGGCTGTCTCGCTGAAGGAAGGAGCAAGAATGACAGCTAACAAAAGTGGGAAAAAGAGGATATGCTTTTTCATCCGTTCACCTCTTTATCAGAGACTTTCCTGCTAGGTAGCTGTACATGATGATGTACTCTCCGTTACTATGCGACAAATCTTGATGATTATTCCGGGGGTGTCCCTGTGGAAAAGACACTTGTTCTTTTTAAGTGGATAAATTAAGCTAGTAAAAGCAAAAGACGTGAGAGTTAGATGGAGGAATCGATTATGAAGGTAGCAAAATTTGGGGGAACATCACTGGCGAATGCCGAGCAAATAAAAAAAGTATGCCAAATTGTTTTGGCGGATCGGGACAGACGATTCATTGTTGTATCGGCACCTGGAAAACGGCATAAGGAAGACACGAAGGTTACTGATTTGTTAATCACATATGCTGAGCGATTTTTGGCTGGGGAGCCTACAGAGGAAGCGAAACAAGCAATATTCTTGCGCTATCAGGAGATAGTGGCAGGCCTCGGGCTTTCTGACGAGATTGGTCAAGCGATTGAAGTGGAGCTCGGTGAGGTTCTTGCAAATAAGGCGGGCTTGTCCAAGGAAAGATTCATGGATGCGGTCAAAGCTGCGGGAGAGGATACATGCGCCAAAGTTGTCGCTCGTTACTTGCAGAGCTTGGGCGAGGTGGCGACCTACATCAATCCAAAGGATGCAGGAATGCTCGTTACGGATGAAGCAAGCAATGCTCATATCCTCCCTGAAGCGTATGCCAAATTGGCGACATTGCGAGAGCGGGAGGGAATTGTCATTTTCCCTGGTTTTTTCGGCTATTCACGTTCCGGTGATCTGGTTACTTTTTCGCGCGGTGGCTCGGATATTACGGGATCGATTTTGGCTGCGGCGGTTCAGGCAGAGGTCTACGAGAATTTTACCGATGTAGATTCTGTGTATGTGGTCAATCCGAACCTGATTGCCGATCCGAAAAAGGTGACAGAGATTACGTATCGAGAGATGAGGGAACTGTCTTATTCCGGTTTTAGTGTGTTCCATGAGGAAGCGTTGATTCCCGCGTATCAAGCAGATATACCCGTATGCATCAAGAATACGAACAATCCGTCTGCGCCTGGAACGATGATTGTGGCCGAGCGAGGATCTGCTACAAACAGGGTGTCGGGTATTGCAAGTGATGGCGGCTTTTGTAGCATTTACGTCAGCAAGTATTTGATGAACCGCGAAATTGGCTTTGGCCGCAAGCTGCTGCAAATTCTGGAGGAGGAAGAGCTTTCGTATGAGCACACTCCATCTGGAATCGATAACATTTCCGTCATTCTGCGCGAGCGCGATCTCACAGAAGAGAAGGAACAGCGGATTGTGGAACGCATCCGCCGAGAACTGTTCGCTGATGATGTCGCTGTTCAGCATAGTCTTGCACTCGTCATGATTGTCGGGGAGGGTATGCGTCAATCGGTAGGGACAACAGCGAGAGCCACAGCTGCGTTGGCTACTGCGAAAATCAATCTGGAAATGATCAATCAGGGGTCATCGGAAGTAAGCATGATGTTCGGGGTAAAAGCAGAAGAGGCAGATCGTGCTGTGATTGCTTTGTATCAAGAGTTTTTCGGAGCCCAAGAATCATTGGTTTCCTCATCGTCAGAAGCCGCTTCTGTCAGTGTGTAGTCGCGGCCTTCAAATGAGCCGCTGTGTCCAGCTTGTACCCATTGATAGACACGCCATTCTGGCTGTGCGGATGCGAGTCCGACAATCCAATAGCTGAGCGTGGGATAATGCCAGCCAGCTATGTCGCGTGCAGAAGGGATTGGCGGCGTATGGGGGTGTGTATGCAAGACACCCAACCATTGAAGATTGTGTCTGCGGATGTGTTGCAAGGCTTGAAGAAACACTTTCCCATCCCAAGCGAACACGTGCTTGTCGGGTGAGACGGGCATCGGTACACAGGCCGTAACCGTTGCTCCACGACCTGCGAGCAAAGCAGAATATTCATAAGGAAACGCCTCTTGTGCTTCGGCCAGGAGGCGTTTCGCTACTTTTTTCGTCAGGAATATTTTGTTATCCTTAATCGCAAAGGGTTCACCCAACCAAGCGGGATTTTTCATACGGCTTCCGTCCTTCTTCTCTATTCGGCCATGATATGGAGGTTAGCAATCGATGACTACGATACAAGTGGGAGTTTGCGGCTGGGGCGATCAGCACGAATTGTACGTACAAGGTGTACGCAATCGAGACAAGCTGTCTGTATATGCCAGCCACTTTCCAATTGTAGAGGTGGATAGTTCTTTCTACGCTATTTTACCACAGCGAAATTTCGAATCGTGGTTGAAGGATACACCTGAACGATTTGGCTTTATCGTCAAGCCTCATCAAGTGATGACGGGGCATCAACGGGGGGACGCTTCGGGAAGCAGACGGGAATTATTTCGTCAGTTCGAAGAGAGCATTCAGCCGGTCGTGGAGGCTGGCAAGCTCAAAGCGCTGCTGTTTCAGTTTCCACCGTGGTTCGATTGTACCCGAGAGCATGTCCAGTATGTGACCGCTTGTCGTCAAGCCATGCAAGCGTATCCGTTTGCGGTTGAATTTCGCCATCAAAGCTGGTTTGAATCACGGTATTCGGAGCGAACGTTGGATTTCTTGCACAAGATCGAAGCGACACATGTCGTATGTGATGAACCCCAAGTGGGAAAAGGCTCGGTTCCGATTGTTCCTGCCGTGACGAAGACATCCTTGGCGTTGGTCCGCTTTCATGGGCGGAACAAAGCGGGCTGGCGAGATCCCGGAGAGGGACAAAATTGGCGGGATGTCCGTTATTTATATCGATACAGTGAGACAGAGCTTGCAGAGTGGGTTGAACACATCAGACTGCTCGAAAGGGAAGCGGATGAAGTCTGCATTTTGTTCAACAATAACTCTGGAGGAGATGCAGCAGCGAATGCGAAGCAGTTTTCGGAGATGCTTGGCCTTGCACCTACTGGTCTGAATCCTCGTCAGATGGACCTGTTCTCCACGTAGCTAGAAAGAAGGGGAGTTCATGCTTGTAGCAATTGCCATCTTGTTTGTCATCATCGGAGTCGTGGCTGGCGTCATTGGCAGCATCGCGGGTCTGGGTGGTGGGATTTTCTTCGTGCCTGCTCTGCTGAATTTTGCGAACTGGTACATGCCTGGATCGATGAATCCGCAAGTAGCAGCGGCGACTTCGTTGATTGTGATTGCGGTAACCGCCCTTTCTTCCTCCCTTTCTTATCTCAAGCAAAAGAAAGTAGATAAGCAGAGTGCCTTGCTCTTTTTTATCGGGAGTGCACCGGGTGCTATTGTGGGCGTGTATCTTAATACATTACTAGCAGTGGGGGGCTTTTCGCTGCTGTTTGGCTTGTTTCAGCTCTCCATGTTCATCGTATTGATGGTCAAAGACAAAATCAAACCACGCAGCATTGAGTGGGAAGTCCAACGCCACTTCATCGACAACGAAGGAAATGAATATGTGTACGGGTATAGCAAATGGTCCGTGATTACGATTGCCTTCTTTGTCGGGATTACCTCGTCGCTATTTGGAGTGGGTGGCGGCATCTTGATGGTTCCAGCCATGATCATTTTGTTTCGCTTTCCGCCACACATTGCCACTGCTACGTCCATGCTGGTCATCTTTTTATCAGCGGTGGTTGGATCAGTCACGAATATCTTCCACGATAACGTACACTGGCTGTATGCAGCGATGCTCGCGCCAGGAGCATGGGCGGGCGGAAAGCTTGGAGCGATTGCTGCCAGTAAAATGAAGGGGCGCACCATCGTGCTATTTTTGCGTGTTCTGATATTGGGAATTGCCATACAAATGATCGGAGAAGCGATTTTTGGATAATGAGACGAGAGGGAGGGGAAAGTCGTGGCTGACACCTGTACCTTACACATTTTGCATACGAATGACTTGCACAGCCATTTTGATACGATGCCGCGAATTGCAACCTGCCTGAGGAAGCATCGAGAAGAGTGGGACGGCAGGGGAGAGCATGTGCTGACGGTCGATATTGGAGACCATATGGATCGAATGGATATCCGATCGGAAGCGAGCTTTGGGAAAATTAACGTCGAGATCATGAACAGAAGCGGGATTCAATACGCGACGATCGGAAACAACGAAGGCATCACACTCCCAAAAGACAAGCTGAATGAACTGTACACAGATGCCCGTTTTGCGATCATTACGGGCAATCTGTTTGAACCGACAACAAATTCTGTCCCGTCTTGGGCGGTACCATATGCTATTCATACCGTAGGCGAGCTGCGGTTGGCTATCTTGGGAATGACGATTCCCTTTGGTCCCTCCTATCAAAGTATGGGATGGGAGATTAACGAACCGATCCCGATTTTGCGTGAGCAGATTGCAGCACTGCGCTCGTCGGTGGATGTTGTCATTTTGCTATCGCATCTTGGCTATCAGACAGATTGTGTGCTGGCAAAGGAAGTCGATGGGCTGGATATCATTTTGGGCGGACACTCTCACCGGACGCTGCCTCATGGAGTGCGTATAGGCGGTACCTTAATCACACAAGCGGGGCGATTTGGCGAGTATGTCGGTCATGTAGAGCTCGTCTGGGACAGGAATCATCATGGCATCAAAAACGTGCGCGCAGAGCTTTTTCACACGGAACAGTATCAGGCAGACGAATTATTACGCCAGTTCATTGAGAGTGAAAAAGTATGGGCAGAGAATCGTTTGTTTCAGCCAATTGTTCAATTGGAGCAAGACATGCACATAGGCTGGACGGAGGAGACTCCCTATGGTTCCTTCATCGCAGCAAGTATTCGTAAATGGACGGGTGCTGAGATCGGCATGGCAAATGGAGGGCTGTTGCTTGCTGATTTGCAGCGGGGCAGCTTGTCTTTTGCCGATTTGTTGCACAGTATGCCCCACCCGATTAATGCCTGTGCAGTCACGATTACAGGCGAGCAGCTCACCACTGTTCTGGAGCAAGCCATTCAACCGGAAATGGTTCATCGGGAACTGCGAGGGTACGGTTTTCGCGGCAAAATAGAAGGCTGGATGTGTGTGGACGGATTGCACATCCGCTACAGTGAGGATGACCAACCGCAAATTATCCAGATTGAAGTCAACGGGCAACCGCTTGATCGCGAGCGTCTGTATCGAGTCGGGACGATCGACATGTTTATGTACAATCGCATGTTTCCCGATTTGCTGCTCGGCAGTGAGGTTACGTTTTTCTTGCCCGAGATGCTGCGTGAAGTGCTCGCCACCACGATAAAGGACCAACAGATGCTGCAAAATGCGTTTTGTCCACGTTGGGAAAAGATATCGTCAACGTCAAAAAACCAATCGTAGAGACCGGTTTTTCGGGAATGCTATCGAAAAACGGGAGGAGACGAACGATGCGCTTCATAGATGAAGTATACGAGCTGTACAGAGGGCATTTTAATGGTGATGAAGAGGACATTACAGCAGTTATCGTCGGCATTCTCGCGGAGCAGTCTCGGGATGATTTGTTGGACTTGGTCGAGGAAATGGACGAGGAAGAGCTGTTTCACATGCTCGCGACGTATATGATTGAGGTCATGAAACGAAAAGTCGCGATGGAGGATGAGCAATTTCCGACAAGCGTCATGCATTAAAATAAGATCAAGTTCAAAAAGTTAGCTTTTCAGCACCGAGAAAATGGTGAGAACCGAACGAAGGAGGAGCGGAGTGTAGCTAACTACATGAGCACCGGACTTCGGAGGTGAACATCATTTTCGATGTCGAATAATCTTACAGGACTACATCGTGATCAAAAGATAACTTTTTGAACCACCTCTTAGAAACCTCACATTTCTCTTCTGCGCGTCATAGGATGGTAACGCCAACAGACAGGAGAGAAAAGGAGGAAACTTGATGGTCGAGGTAGTACCAATCCACTTTTCAGAGGGGACGGCTATTGCTGTCACCGTGCGTTTGCCAAAGACGACGCTATTGGCTGTAACGACCGATCATGGCTACATCATGTGTGGAGCGCTGGATGTGGGGCTCTTGAACGAACGGTTAGCAGCGAGGGAAATTCTTGCCGGTCGTGCGGTAGGGGTCAAGACCATACAGGAATTACTGGATGCGCCGCTGGAGTCTGTGACGACGACGGCGGAACAAAAGGGGATTACGGCTGGTATGACTGGTCGGGATGCTGTCGTGAAAATGCTGTAAACAACAAATGGTTTGCCTATAGAAAAAACCTTTGTCCGATGACAAAGGTTTCTTAGTTTTCTGGGGCCTTGTTTACCAACGGGCTGATTGTTCTTCACAGATTCCGATTTTGCTTTGCACCGCAATCGTTTTTCCATCAGCGGTTAAAATGGTCCCGTCATAACGGCCGATTACTTGATGCAGAGTGGTCCGCACCAATGCAAAATTTTTGTGCTCGGTTCGAGCAAAGAGCGGCGTAAAGGTGAGGCGTACCGCAGAAGATTCTTCACTCGCAAGCGTCCAAGGGAGCATACGATTGTCAGGGTTGTAGGAAAAACGAATTTGTTCACTCAGCTTGTAGAGGACACCATCGATCATCAAGCCATTTTCCGTCATACCCGTTCCGTCCGTCCATCCTCTGCCAAAGTTAAAGCCTGCTACGCCCTCCGCGTGCCGGAAAGAGCAGGTCGTCCAGTTCCAACGAGTATGATATGGCCAAACGCCACGTCCAAAATCCAGACTGGCAAAGGTATTCTGCCGATCGAGCAAATAGGTCTTCCCGTTATAGGCGATGGTGCCGTGCACAGGCCGGGCTGTTTGCTTCGATGTGAACTGAAAGCGCTCTGCACTCCACGGTATCACGACATTTAAGGACTCGGATGGCGGATCAATCACGATGTCGAGCGAGAGAGTTTTATCGTCGGGACAAATAGCAGTCGCTTCTACGCTCGTTCCGCTGGCTCCTGGCTGAAAGGAGACAGAGAGCTTGCGACTCGCAAAATGACAAGGCTCATCTACGGTGGCCCCCAGCCGAATCCCTGCACCAAAAGGAACCGTTACGGCACTGTCCGCGGTCTCTCCTGTCGTTAGATCAATAAAATGGACAAAGACAATGCCCGCGTAATCCAGATTGACCATCGCAATCGACATCACACATTCAGGTGCAGTGATAAACCAAAAATTCCATTTTTTCCGGCGAAGCCAATGCCCTCTAAATTGGCAGTTATGCAACGGATAACGGGACCAGCCAATCGCTTCGGGAAGCAGGCGACCATCCTGATTACATAATGACAGCGGCTGCGTTAATTCTTTTTCGATAAGTGACATACGATCATCTCCCTTGCAAACAAGGATTCTTCCAGACAAACTCGCCTCCAGTGTCTTTCCCCGGTAGACATGAAAAGAAAATCTAGAAAAAATTTCATGTAGAATCAAGTCGAATCACGCTATAATAGGGATACCCTGAGGAAAGGCGAAGGAAAGGAAATGCGACTGAAATCCATTCAAAAATGCCAGCCGGGTGATAAACTGGCTCGTTCCATCTATACAGAGAACGGAACGATTCTCGTTGGCGCTGGTGTAGAACTAACCCAACGAATGATAACTCGACTCAAAAACAAAAACGTGAACAGTCTCTACATCCAAGACAAGCGCACGGATGATATCATTGTGGAGACAGTCATTTCCGAAAATACTCGCAGACAAGCAATGTCCATGATTCACGATACATTCCGAACCGTTCATCAAGTCCCAGACAAATGGCAGCAGCTTTTTTCGGACAAGGGTTTGGGACGTAAGCTGCGGGATGTCATGCAAACCGTTGCGGATGAATTGAACAGTAATGATTCAGCCATGAATTTATTGGCAGATGCTTGCGCCTTCGACAATTACATATTCACGCACTCCTTTAACGTTGCCTTGTATAGCACGGCTCTCGCCATAAATACTGGCTGTTCGGAAAAAGATGTGTTGGAGATTAGTATTGGCGGTATGCTCCACGACATAGGAAAAGTGCATATCCCAGACGACATTTTGCAAAAACCGGGCCGCCTTACGCAAGAAGAATTTGAAATCATGAAAAGACATACGGAGATCGGTTTTGAAATGCTGCGTCGTCAAGACGACATCCCGTTGCTTGCAGCCCACTGCGCTTTTCAGCATCACGAGCGCTGGGATGGCTCCGGTTATCCGCGGCACCTAAAAAAAGAAGAGATTCATCCGTTTGGTCGCTTGATGGCAGTGGCAGATGTATTCGATGCCCTGACGTCGCATCGGGTATACCGTCGTGGAATGCTCCCTCATGAAGCGATGGAGGTGCTCTACTCCGGTTCAGGTAAGCTGTTTGACCATGTGTATGTAGAGGCTTTGCGAAATACGATTGCACTCTACCCTGTTGGTCTGACCGTCAGCCTGAACAATGGTATGTCTGGTGTCGTCGTCGATTCGAACAAAGGAATGCCGAGCCGTCCGATCGTCAGAGTCCTGGTGGATGAAGAAGGTCGGGATATCGAGCATCCCTATGAGTGTGACTTGTCCAAAATGCTGACGCTCATGATCATCGCCTGTGGCGATTTGGTCTAATCAGAGCCAGTCCTTCTTTTTGAAAATGATAAACATCGTCGTGCCGATCGCCGCCATACTTCCCAGCACGATGTAGTAGCCGTAGGGTGAATGCAGCTCAGGCATCACTTCAAAGTTCATCCCGTATATACCAGTCACAATCGTCAACGGCATAAAAATCGTCGTCAAGGCGGTAAAAACACGCATAATATCGTTGGCTCTGCCAGCAAGCGCCGCTTGATACGCTTCGCGCAAGTTTCCGATGAGCTCGCGAAAAGCTTCAAAGCTCTCTACAATTTTGCTGGCATCCTCTACAATATCGCCAAAGTACTTCCGCAGATAAGGTTGAATCAGCGGGAGTTCTTTTTTATGTAGGGCGTCAATCAAATCCCGCTGGGGAACGAGCATTTTACGGGCGTACAAGATTTCACTGCGCAGCCCAATAATTTGATCAAGATGGGATTTTTTCGTGTGCATCAAAATTTGTTCTTCCAGATCTTCAAGCAGGTCTTCAATTTTTTCCGTCACATCAAAATAACGATCGACAATTTGATCTACCAAGTAGTACAGAAACGCATCGGGCCGATTGACTTCTTTTTCTCGGATGATTGACAGCATGGTAGTAAATTCGGGGGCCTCCTGCTTCGTTACGGTGATAATGGTGCTGCTGCCCAAAAAAATATTGATCTCGCGTAAGAAGATATCGTGATTGTGGAAGGTAATGCCATTGATGACCATAAAGTAATGATCATCGTAATGTTGTAGCTTGGGCCGCTGTTCTTCCTCGTCGATGCAGTCCTCGACAGCCAGATGATGCAGTCCGAACAGCGGCTGTAAAATATCCAAATCGAATGGTGCGGCATGAATCCAGTAAAACCCGTTCACAGGTGGAGTAGCAGCTTCTTCGATGTCTTCTATCTCAGTGATGATTCCGTTTTGTACGAGTCTGATCTTCATGATCGATTCTCCTGCAAGTGGATTCGGTTGCAGCGGGTAGACGGGGCCAGATTTGTGTGAGAATCAGTTCATAAGCAGAACGAAGTGCTCGGCGGCTAGGCGGAGCCTGTGATACACGCTGTTGCTTGGGAGTCGTCATGCCGTTCGCCTCCTCGATAAAAGCCTTCATCCTATACGTATGAACGTCAACTCGTCCTTTTTCCCGCTGCGGGCTAGCTGTGGTAATTCCCTTGATTCGTATGCATGCGCACCTGCCAGTCCAAGAGAGGCGATGTGATGCATGGCTCCCGCGACATTGGTTGCTGTGACAGGTTGATAGGCGCGTAACGGTCCGATCCATAGAAACGAGAGTGAGTGTGATAGCTTCGCACTGAGCTCTTCCGATCGACGTTGTTCCTGTCGCGTACCTAATAAAAGCGACGGGTGGAACATATGCAGACTCGGAAGCGCCAACTCGCGCAGAGCTTCCTCCAACTCACCTTTTACACGATTATAGAAAAAGACGGATCGGCTATTTGCGCCGATTGCTGTGATGATGAGAAACTGGCTGGCTCCTTCTTCTTTTGCCAATCGAGCAATTTCGAGCGGGTACTGATAATCCACTGTGCGAAACGCCTCGCGACTTCCCGCCTTTTTCATGGTTGTCCCCAAGCAGCAAAAGATGTCTGCTCCTTCTAAAAACTGTCGGCAATCTCCCAACTGACGAAAGTCAATGACGACTGTCTGCAAGCGAGGATGCGTGAAAGGGAGCTCGTTGCGGACGACAGCGATGACTTTTCCATATGCGTCATCTTCCAAGAGATGTTGTAGCAATGCACGGCCGACGAGTCCGGTCGCTCCAAATAATACCGCACGTTTCATTGCCATAGTGTTCCTCACTTTCTACGATCCCTCTCTCTTATTTTACCGTTTCGAACGGTTTGACCAAAGCCATTTTTTGCATACTACAGATAAGCTGAACAGATGAAAAGGTGGATGTATCGACATGTGGACAAACAAGAGGGTAAGAATGATTGGCTGTATCGTATGGATGTTGACAGGAGCCGGGTGGGGACAAGCCGCTCTTGCCTTGGAGGCGAGAGATGTACAGCCTCCTCCGACTGTGTTCGAGGAAATCCAGATCAAACGGCAGGATGTGACAGGCGATGGTCGACCAGATCTCGTTACGTTGCTAGGAAAGAGGTTTGCGGCAGACAGTCCTTACTTCGAGCACTTAAAAATCATGGTTCAAGACCCCGTTGCGAAAAAAACAACCTTTTTTACAACACCGTATGGCGCTTATCAGCCGGAGATGTTCTTTTGTGATTTTACCGGCGGGGGTGTGCAACAAATTTTGCTTCAGGCACCGACTGGGGGCAGTGCAGGGACGTCGGAGTTTTATTTGTTCGCAGACAAGGACAATAAGCCGGCGATTTTGCCTGTTCCGCAGCCCTTGACGATCTCGGGCTCCTATCAAGATCATTACAAAGTGCCATTGACGATCAAGGAGACGGGGGAGACTGTCGTTCTCGATTTGTCAGATCGCAAAAAAATCTATGAAGAAAATGGGGTATACAAGAACGGGAAGCTGGTTTCGCCAGTAGAAGTCATGCCTAACACGTTCAGCGTACTCAAGCCCATCGATGAGAATCGCGATGGCATCTGTGAATTAAAAGGAGAACAAAGAGTCAGTGGTGTAGCCAATGCGGATACGATCGCGTATGTGGAGTCGTACTGGAAGTGGGACAAGACAAGCTGGAAGCTGCAACGGGCAGTCGTGAGGAAAGCGGAATTATAGGTGTTTGCTATGTTCATACAACCGTCCATAGCCCATGTGGGCGGTTTACACCCGTTTGCAAAGAGGTATATAATTGAAAGGATATTCCAGAGTTATATGTACTCGGATAAAAGGAGTTCAGGCTATGAGCACATGTCCGTTTTCCACCTTTTTTGGATTGAAAGGGAAAGGAAAAAGTGAATCTTTTTTTCAGGGGGTGAAGGAAAAGGGGGAAGTGCACATTGTAGGGAAAAGCACCCTTGCGAAGCAACTAGCAATGATCAATCTGACCGAAGAAGAATTGGCCATTGTGAAAGCACTTCAGCCACTTATCATTCAAAATATTGACGCTATTGTCGACTATTTTTATACCAGTATTGAAAAAGAACCGCTTTTAATGAATATTGTAAACCAAAACAGTACGATTGAACGGTTGAAATTAACGTTGAACCGCCATATCTGCGAAATGTTTAGCGGACGCATCGACAGCGCTTACATTGAACAGCGCAGTAGAATTGCGGTCATTCATATGCGAATAGGCTTGGAACCAAAATGGTACTTGAGTGCATTTCAAAACATGATGGTTGCCTTGATTGATCTCTTGCAAAAAAACATCGCGGACAAGGACGAATTCGTACAAGCCCTCACGGCCGTCACAAAGATTCTCAGCATCGAACAGCAAATTGTGCTTGAGGAATACGAAAACGAGCATGAAAAGGCGCGGCGAGCGGAACAAGACAAAAAGGACGAGCTGCGAATTCTCCTGACCAATTCTGCGCATGAGCTGGCAGCGGTCTCAGAAGAAAACAGCGCGTCTGTTGTGCAATTGACAGAACAGTCGAGAGAAGTGCTTCGTTTTGCTGAAAATGGCACGGGCTTTTCCGCGAAAGCACAAGATCTGTCCCGTGAAGGCAAAGAAAAGCTGGAAAAACAACAGGAACAAATGTGCTTGATTCAGAGCAGCGTCACGCAAATCTCGGAAGAAATGAACGCGATGGAGAAAAACGCAGAAAAAATCCAAGGGATTGTAGAGGTCGTGACGGCAATTGCTGAGCAGACGAATCTCTTGGCGCTAAATGCTGCGATTGAAGCAGCACGTGCTGGCGAACAGGGACGCGGATTTGCCGTCGTAGCCGATGAGGTACGCAAGCTGGCAGAACAGACCAAAAAGTCGGTTTTCGGTGTGCGTGAGCTGATCGAGAAGACGAACCAGCAGACAGTGGTTCTCTCGTCTGTCGTGGTAGAAATTCAAGCGCTGGTCCAATCGAGCACTGCGGTAGTAAACGAGACGAATGCCTTTTTTGAAGGAATCATGAGTGCTGTCTCAGATAGTAAAGAACAGAGCTCACGGATTCAGCGGGAGCTGGAAAACTTCTTCAAAGTCATGGAAGATATGAACCAAGCGGTGGCACAGGTAGCCAGCTCTGCGGATGAACTATCGGAAATAACGGAAAACCTGTAAAAAAGGGAAATTGTCGGTTCAAAGGGAACAATAGTGGCGGCAATTACGCAATGGGGGACTGTAGACGTTTACGGAAACAACCGGACTTTGTCCATTGTTGCGAATGGCGTGAATTTCCCCAGGCTCTACAAAATAGTATTCACCCGTACTGACATGAGTGGTTTGTGCTCGTTGTACTTCATTTTCATTATTCGTTTGGACATAAATCATATTCGTTAGCGTACCTGAGACTACCAATTCCCATCCAAAAGAGTCACCGTGATTATGCGGAATGGATTCCTGATCTGTCGGTAGATGGATCAAGACAACCTCTACATATGGCGTGGAGAATAATACTTTGCGTCCATAGGGCAGGTTTAGCGGCTCCGGGATGTATGGACCGAGTTGTTCCATGCATGGAGACAAGGAAATGAGAGCGTGTCTAAGCTGGTCAGGAGTAGGCGAAACGAGGGACCCAAATGCTTGTTCCAGACGTTCAAGATTCATAAAAAACCTCCCAAACGAAAGTCATACTCCCTACACCATATGATCAAATTTCAAGAGTAGTGATAGCCTGAGTTCGTCCAAAAGGGAATTATTTACCATTATTATTACATTGTAAATCAACAGGATTACTTGAGTTTAGGACGCTTTTAAATAAAAAGCGTCTTTTTTGTGCTATCGACAATCAACTGATTCACCACCTATTATGGAACTACGGCAACAAATGCCGTACAGGACGATTTGGGGAACGTCCCCCTTCCGAATGTTTCGAGTAACATATGCTTTTTTTGAATTTCATTCAAGAGGAGGCATGCGCATGTCTACTGCCGTAATCAGTGTACGCACCCAATAGAGGGGGGCGTTGATTCAAACCACCTGTCATGATCGGGAGGTTTGGATGTAGATGAATAAGAAATGGTATTTGTATGTCAATGCGTTGTCATCCTTGGGATCACGGATGAATTTGATCGCGTGTAGCGCGTTGATATTTACATTTGAACATAGTGCTTATTGGATGACAGCTTTTTTCGTAGCAAGACAACTAGGGGGGATGCTGTTTAGTCCCCTGGCAGGCATGTTGGCTGATCGGATGGACAGAAGGCGCACCATGATCGCAAGCGACTTGGGGGCCGGTCTTGCTATTTTGGTCATCGCATTTTATCCGACGCCGTATGTATTAATCGCAGCGGCTTTTCTCAATGGAATGCTGTATACGCTGTTTCATATTAGCTTTCAAGCATCCTTGCCACAAATATTTGGTAGTGAGCAACTGGTTCAGGTCAATGGATTAAAGGTCAGGCTGGAGTCATTAGTAGGCATCATGGGCTTCATGCTAGGAGGATGGCTGACAGATCATTATGGATATACGATTGTGATCGCTTTGGATGCCGCTACCTTTCTTTTCTCTGCATGGATTCTGACGAGACTTCGTTGGGTGGAGAAGGAGAACGCTACGCTTGCTACGTCATCTGATGCGGATATCAGAGGAAAAGCAGCGAGCAGCTTTCGTGTCACCCTTCGTTACTTGTGGGACACACCCGTGCTTCTGACGATTAGTCTGTTAGCTTTTCTCATATCGCTCAGTACGTCTGCGTATAATTACGGGCTGCCTTTTTTGGCGGATCAGTTGCGCGGTAGTGACGCTACCCTGCACGGATTGATGTGGACGGCGATGAGCGGCGGAGGTTTGATTGGCTCCTTTGTGGCAGCTCGTTTGCGGGTGAAGCTGGTGAATGGGATGCTCGTTGCTTATGCTGTTTTTTCCGTGGGGATTGTAGGGGCATTCGCGGCAACCGATACTGTGTTTGTGCTTTTGCTCTTGATTTTCGCGGGTCTATTTTCCGGCGCAGCACAGGTTTATGAGAGCACACTTTTGCAACAAGCCCAAAATGAGCTGCGCGGCAAGGTGATGGGGGTGCAGGGGCTCTTGAGTCGAAGCGGGTACTTCGCTGGTTTTCTCATGGCTCCATTCTTGGCGGGTGCCTTCACTTTATTTGGGATGCTGGTCTTCACACAATTGATGTTCGTCGCAGGGCTGATCGCATTTGGCCTGTACCTCGTTATTTCTCTCAAAAAATCGAAATCAGCCTCCTGATACACGTAGTCTTTTTTTCACCTTCTAACCATAGGATGTACCAGTTGGGAGGTGTCGGGATTGGCCGTATTTCGACCCCGGCGGCGTTGGAGAAACCCGCTTTCACGTACGAAAGCGTTTTTGATCGCGTTGGTTATCTTTTTTGTTTTGACGATACAGACACTTGTGTTTTTGCAAAATCGATTGGAGCCTACTCTCTTGATCCTGGCTACGCAAAAAACCGAGCAATTGGCGAAAGAAGCGATAACAGATGCCGTAACCAAGCGGATTTCGCAGCAAGGCGTCGACTTCAATCAGATTGTCAAAATCGAGAAGAACAACGAGGGGCAGATTCAGGCGTATCAGTTCAACTTCAAGGAATATGCGAGAATCGTGGGCGAAACAACAGCGAGAGTCCAGAACAAGCTCCAAGAGTTCGAGGACGAAAAAGTAGACCGCACGATCCCGCTTGGTTTGGCTACCGGGAACTCCTTTTTGGCATCGATGGGGCCGAATTTGCCAGTGACTTTCGTGCCTATTGGTTCGGTCAAGACCAAGCTGGAGACAGAGCTGAAAGAAGCGGGCATCAATATGGTGCTGGCGACGGTATATATTTTCGTGGAGGTCGACCTGCGCATCGTTATCCCTTTTGCGACTGAGGAGCAGACGGTCACGACGAAAATCCCGATCACTCACTCCTTGATCATTGGCGATGTACCGACGTATTTGTACAACAACCCGGAAGGCAAGCCGGATGTGCCGCGACTCCCTGGGGATATACCGAACAGCACTCCTTAATCGCGGAATAGGAAGAAGCGGCAGCGCATTGCTGTCGCTTTTTTGCATGCACCCAGCATGGAATGTCAACACTAAATCTAGATAATTCTTTAGATTTTATATAAAACTGAATATATAAATTATTTAATTGCGCAAGAAGTGACAAAATGCAACAAATATACTGCGCTACCTTTATTTGGTAAAATTATTAAATGAACCTGGCATATGGAATCGAACAAGGTAATGCAGCTTAAGCCTTTTGCCGGAGTACGAAAAGGAGAAATATTATGCAAAAGAAAAAACATATCTTAGTAGCATCCTCTTTGACCACTGCTTTACTATTCAATGTATTGACACCAGCTATGGCGATGAATGATGCAAGCAATTCTGCAGAAAGAAAAGCTGTGATAGAATCTTTACATAAATTAGATAAAAGTATTGAAGCTGCAGAAGGACTATCTGAGGCAGAGCTTGCTAATAAAGTGTTTCATAGTCTTTCTCCTGAAGCTCAACAAAACTTTGTCGATTTTATGGTAAAACAAAGTGAGGCTGGTGATTCCAGTTTATTAGATTATCATGAGGAAGTGATAGGAAAAGTTGAGAAATCCAAGAACAAAATGGAAAAAATAGCCAATAAAGCAGCGCTAAAAGCCGATCCCTTGGATATCCTATCTACTAAACTTGATAGATTAAATTTGCCGAGACCAGTCTACTATTCGTTTATGGCAGTTGGTGGGGGTATAGCAGCAGCAGCAGTTGATGGGCCATTACCTATTGGAGATATTATTGGAGTACTAATTGCTGTTGGTGCTGGAGCAGTTGTCGGATACTATTGGGATGAAATTGAGCCAAAGTTTGACGAAATAATAGAAGCATTTCAAGATTCATTTACTGCGATGGCTGATGAAATTGTAGAAGCTTTTAACTATCTTTATGCAAAAGGAATAATATACTACTATGATATTCCTAAAAGGCTTTTAAATGATGAAGGTGATGGTGTTGATTTAGGCCAGTTTGATAAGAGAATAGATGGAAAAACCAGAGAAAATGAAAAAACTGGTTGGAGTATTCAAAAAGATAGGGGTAATAAGCCCCATGGTGGAAGTGCATGGAAACTTAGAGATAATAAAGGTAATCGAAAGGCTACATTAGATGATACAGGTAAAATCCTTCGAGAATAAGCTTTAGGAGGAAAGTTGATGAATATCACTAAGATAGTTGAGGGTATATGGGGAAAGAATTGGTCTCCTTCAGAGGATATGGAACAAGATATAGAGTGTGATACGGCTCTCTTAGAACATAGTCATCTTGTGGCGGAACGTTTCCCGCAAAAAAGTTTTAATCTGGATAGATTCCCCTTGCAAATAAAAAATCAAACTGTTTTTGCGCAGGTAAATATCTTTTTTGATAGGACGGATGATAATCCTACCCTAATTCCAGCCTATCTAAGAGAAGAAGAGAAATTTAAACAGGTATTCCGTAAACTTTGGGCGTACAATTCAGTTTGGATTGAAACAACATTACCTAATGTAAACGTGGAAATGGCAGCAGATGCTCTAGATTGTGAGAATAAAAAAATAAGGGTTAAAGAAATTCATTCACAATTGAAAGCATCTGGTAGTAAAAGTATGAAAATAAATAATCTGCATGATTTTGAATTATTCCTTGAGTTAGGGCTTCGTGAGAAAGTCTCTACCGTGTTTGTATTTGAAGATATGAAGATTTGTGTATGGTCAAATTTTGATTTTACGTTACCTTTGTATTCTGATGATGATAAATACACTGAGCTACTCCAAAGGATTTGTACTACTGAGGGAATATATTTGCGCTCGTTAACTGATTGATCAAATAGTAATGAAACAATTTATGCAATCGCTGGGAAATGGGCATCGAGCGGTAAGAGCCGCCAACAAGCTCACGATGATGACTGAATAGAAAAAGCGACAGCGCACTGCTGTCGCTTTTTTTTTCGTGAAGGAACATAAAAAAGAGAAAGTTTGACACCAATCCGTATTCACTGACCAAGGTTTGTTAATTATTCACATTTTCTGCAATCATTTACCGCTATGATGAGAGTTGGATGTGATACCTATGAAGAAACAAAGGAAAATCCTCTTTCTCATCTTGTTAGTGGCAGGAACTCTGCTCGATTGGTCCAGTAGTCAGCAAAAACAGGACGTCGATCTTTACACGATAGGAATAGTGATTGCCAATGAGGATAGAAAAGATAAAGTAGCGGGATTAAAGACGGGATTGCAATCGTTAGGTCTCAGTGAAGGCACACGTGTTCAGTATGTGCCCGTTTATTTGAATGAGGTTCAGACGCTAGAAGAGGAGCGCTCCCTTGTCCAGGACTTGATCTCTAAAAAGCCGGATGTAATCGTAACGACAGGGGCGCACGAGACCTTTTTGATTCAACAGGCATCAACGACGGTTCCCATTGTTTTTATTGGTGTTGCCTCAATGGCAGAGCTACCCCTTGTTGAAACTGAGGGCACGGTTACGTGTGGCATCAGTAATGGCCAAATGAATGTCATTGGGAAAAGATTGGAGCTGACAACTCGTTTGTTGCCTGATGCCAAACGCTTTCTGGTTATTGCCGATTCTCATGCTCCTACGACAGAGCAAGCCATCGTAGAAGCTGGGTCAGCTGCTTCCTCTCTTGGCATTCGCTTACAGGTGAAGCAGGTTGCTTCCCCAAAAGACTTAGAGCAGTTGCTCAGTGGGCTCTCTCCAGGAGAATACGACGCCATGCTCCCTTTACCTAGCTATGTTCTGGAAGATGCGATTACCGATTGCTTGCCTCTTTTGATCGAGAAGCAATTGTTTGTCATGGGCGCATACCCCGAGCAGGTGAAGGCTGGTTTGTATGCTGCTTACGGCGTTTCTTTTCATGCACAAGGCATGCAGGCTGCTCATATGGTGGCTCGGGTGTTGGATGGAGTCCCTCCTACCGCTCTGTCAATCGAATGGCCGGATGACGTGCGGTTAGCTATCAATGCCTCTTCCCTGTCCAAGCTTCCTATTACCGTAACCGACCAACAGTGGTCACTGGCACAAGAATGGTATGGAGTGAGGAACCAATGAGGAGGAGCAGACTACCGCGCATCAATCGACTGAAGACAAAAATGCTCCTGTTTGGGCTATGCATGTCCATCGTCCCTTTTCTGATTCTTGGTTATATCAATTTGCATACCAGTAAAGATAAGGTTCGAGAAGAGGTAGACAGAGCCAATCAGATCTACGTGGAAAATACGTTGGCGCAGTTAGATATGCTTTTTTTACATACGTCTCAATCCATGCAGGTGGTTCAGCAGCGTTTTCTCAATGAGCGCCCTAGCGATGACGATGCTTTTTTCTTGCTGAATACGTTATTGAAAACTTCACCTTACATGGAGGAAGTCGCGCTTTTTCATCAGGATGGAGAGCCGCAGTATTTGCTGAATCGTTGGAAACACCATAGGCAGGACACACCCAAGGAGAGAGACAATCAACTTCTTTCTACGATCCAGTCGGGAAAACCATACATCGGAAGCATTGTCCGATCAGCAGAAGGGAAGCTGCTGGTAACTGTCGCGATTCCTCATGTATCTGCCAACGGTGTAAAAGGCGGCATGTACGCAAAGCTCAATGTAAAGCAGTTACTCGAACAAGTCACGCTGCGAGCTCGATATGAAAACGAGGCCTATTTGTTCGTTACAGATGGGAAAAGCGATAGGTTTGCCGATCCGTTTATGCTGGGCAAGCCTTCTGATGGCTCTTTGACCTATTATGAACAAGCGGTTCCTCCTTCCTGGACACTACCAGCTGGAACTGACAAGCCTGTTATCCGTACGTATCAAGCTTCCAATGGTGATGTCATGGTCAACTATGCCATGCGCTCTTCTGTCACACATTGGGTCATTATGCTGGAGCAGTCGAGCCAAACGGCGTTTGCTACCTTTTCAAAATTGGAACAATCTCTGCTCTTTACGACCTTATTTATTGCACTTATCGTTCTGGGGATTAGCATTGTGTTCTCTGTCTCGTTTAGTCGGTTAATGGAAAAGATCGAATCAGCTGTTCAAAAAATCGCAGGTGGCGACTTATCCGTACGAATACCAGTGACGACCTCAGATGAAATTGGCAGGTTAGCAGCGTCCTGTAATGCAATGGCACAGAGTCTAGAGATGAAGACCAATCAGCTTCTCGAAGAAAAGAAACGGCTTGATCTCGTCGTCAGTGGTATGGGGATGGGGTTGATTCTCGTAGATGAGTCTTTTCGCATTCGCTGGATTAACCAAACAGCGTCGGAGTGGTTCCAAGATGCGTCTAATCTCCTGGGAAAGGACTGCCATCAGACGATTGGTCAGCAATTCAGTTCATGCAGTGGTTGCATGCTCCGAACGCGACAAATGGTAAACCAAAAACAGACTGACCTTATTTCATCCAGAGTCGATCAGGATGGACGTGTCCGTTCTTATCGACATCAGGTTTTCCCTCTGTATCCGGAGAAAGAGTCGTCTGCTTTTCTAGAGGTTATCGAGGACATCACGGAGAAACGAGAGCTAGAAGCCGCTATCGCACAAGCAGACAAGCTTGCTGCTATTGGACTCTTGGCGTCGGGAATCGCCCATGAAATCAATAATCCATTAGGCATTCTGTCGCTGTATGGCCAAGACTTGCGAGACCGTCTAGTGGAAGAGGATATTCGAGATTTACAGGATACAGGAGAGCTTACCCAATACTTGGATACGATGGATAAACAAATTAACCGTTGCAAGGAAATCACGACACGATTACTGCATTTTTCGGGGAAATCACCCGTTACCGTAGAAAAAGTAGATATTCATCAAGTGCTATCAGACATTCTCATTCTTCTGTCCCATGAAATACGTGTGAAACAGGTAACGGTGAACCAGTCTCTGTTGGCCTCTGCTCCGTTTCTTCTCGCCACGCCTGGACAGCTTCAGCAAATCGTGCTCAATCTGTTAACCAATGCGCTGTACGCGACCACGGAGCGAGGAAATATTGAGATAGCAACTGATTCTCCATCGAATGATCGAATCCGTCTGTGGATCAGAGATGATGGATGCGGTATACCCGCAGCAGATTTGCCCCATGTTTTGGAGCCCTTTTATACAACCAAGCCTCCTGGAAAAGGGACGGGTCTCGGGTTATCGGTCTGCTACGGGATTGTGACGAATTTAGGCGGAGAAATCGAGATCGAAAGTACGCCAGACAAAGGCACAACGGTTACGGTCATCCTGCCGTCGGCAAAGGGGGAATAAACAAAAAATGCACGCTGACACACGTATACTCATCGTGGATGACGAAGCAGATTTTCGCCATCTATTAACCAGTCGATTAAAGAGAAAGGGATATTTCACGCTCGAAGCAGCTGACGGAATCAACGCACAGAAGCTAGTTACCAGCGAAACGATTCATGTCATTCTGCTTGATTTGAAAATGCCTGGGATGGACGGCCTCTCCTTTTTGCAATGGTGCAAGGAAACCTCTCCTGCCATTCAAATCATTGTTGTGACCGGACACGGAACAATTGAAACAGCTATCGAAGCGATGAAACGCGGCGCTTATGATTATTTGACAAAACCATACAACCTCAATGAATTGGAGGTTTTGATTTCCAAGGCCGTCGAAAAACAGCTGTTGACCGAGGAAAACCAACAGTTGAGAGAAGCCCTATCGACAAACGGGAAAACGACGTTTCAAATCGTTGCTGAAAGCCCGAAGCTAAAAGAGGTCTTAGCAACTGCCAAGCGAGTAGCCAGTACGGATTTTCTCGTTCTCTTAAAAGGGGAAAGTGGAACAGGGAAGGATGTCATCGCGAGACTCATTTATGAATGGAGTGAGAGAGCATCTGAGGCATTCGTACCGATCAATTTGGGGGCGATACCAGAAACGATGCTGGAAAGTGAACTGTTCGGGCACGAGAAGGGAGCTTTTACAGGCGCAACGGCGCAGAAAAAGGGACTGGTAGAGATCGCCCACCTGGGGACGCTCTTTTTGGATGAAGTAGGGGACTTGCCTTTTCCTTTGCAGGTCAAGCTGCTCCGTTTTCTGGAAACCGGCGAATTTCGCCGAATAGGGAGCCCGATTCTGCACAAGGTGGATGTTCGTATCATTGCTGCTACCAATGCCGATTTGGAGAAGAAAGTGGAAGAAGGAACGTTTCGATCCGATCTTTATTTCCGGCTGCATGTCATGGATATAACGATTCCTCCTCTCATAGAAAGAAGAGAGGACATTTTGCCGCTGTCGGCTTTCTTTTTGAATCGACTCAAGCGTAAGTATTCAGTCAAACCGCTTTCTGTGAAAGCGCAGGCAGCTCTTTTCGCCTACTCATTCCCGGGGAATGTTCGGGAGTTGGCTCATATGATCGAACGTGCTGTCGTTTTGGCAAAAGGAGAGGAAATTGAGGACAAGGATCTCTTTCCTCACGAACAGCAAGTACCTCACAACCCGTCAGATAGGAAGCTCATTTCATCAACAGATACTGGGGAGGAAGAGGCATTTTTACTGAAAAATGTTGAGCGAGAACATATCAAGCATGTGCTGGACGTTCTGCAATGGAACAAGACCAGGACAGCAGAGAAGCTGGGGATTAGCGTACGTAATCTGTATCGAAAAATCGAAGAGTACGAGCTGCGACCGTGACATTTTGTCGCATACTGACCATGACATTTTGGCATGGTCTTTTCTTTTTCGTGCTGTTTGGAAGCGTCAAGCCGTTCGTTTTCCTGTTTCTATCGTATGGCACGGCTCTTGCTACTCTCCTGTTGTGAATGCACGATCAACATGGAGGAGTGAGACCTATGATCAAAAAAGAGAAGACAGGCTGGAAGAAGCTGTCTATGGTAGTGGTGGCGATGCTGGTCTTTGCAGGCTGCGCTACACAACCGACCGCTCAACCCACCTCAACAGCAGGTGAGGCCAAAAATAAAACAGCGAGTGGGGCAACTGGAGCGAGCAATCTTGATACCTATACCCCGCCTAGTATGGAGAAGGTGCCAGAAGGGCCATTGGGAGAATCGATTAAGTATGGACATAAGTTAATGAATGAAACGAGCACAGCGATCCCAGAATACACAGGGAATAAGCTCTCCTGCTCTAGTTGTCACGGGAATGCTGGAATGGATGCGACCTCCCCTTTAACGGGTGTCACCGCAGTCTATCCCCAGTACATTCCAAGGTCTGGCAAAGTTCTTACTATTGAGGATCGCATCAATGGTTGTTTTCAACGAAGTATGAACGGAAAGCCATTGCCTTACAACAGCGATGAAATGAGAGCGATGGTTGCCTATCTGACGTATATCTCAACAGATGTACCAGTAGGAATTAAAGAGCGCCCGTGGATAGAGAAAAATGATATGAAGAGCGTACCTCAACCGAGTGTGGCAAATGGAGAAGCACTCTTTCAAAAATCGTGTTTGCAATGCCATGCAGCTGATGGTTCAGGAACAGGACCAAACTCTGGACCAGCGCTATGGGGGGATAACTCTTTCAATATTGGTGCGGGTATGGCCCGAATTTCCAAAGCTGCTGGCTACATTCAGCGCAATATGCCTCTAGGTGAAATGGGCGGTATCAAACAAGGCTCGTTAACGGATCAAGAAGCAGCGGACCTAGCAGCCTATATTTTGTCCAAGCCACGTCCAGACTTTGCCAAAAAGGCACAAGACTGGCCAGCTGGAGGAGTTCCAAAGGATGTGCCGTATGAAGTAGAAAGCGCCAAGAAGAAGCAGTAGGAACTCAATATCTAAGCCCAAAAAGGGACTGTCCCAAAAGTTATAAAATGACGGAGGGATCGTCCCCTTTTTTGATAAAATGGAAGTATCAATCACAGGAGTGAACTCTTGAACCAGCATGGCGTCTTGTCAAAAAAGGAGGCACAAAATGAGCAGAACCTTTCAAAAAGGCATTATTTTCGATATGGACAACACCTTGCTGCAATCCAGGATCAATTTTGCAGAGATGAAGCGGGCCATTTTTCAGCTATGGGTGGATAATGGGATCGTTTCTTCTACACTGGAGTGGGAAAAGCATACCGCGTCGCAGCTCATTGAGATCGGGCGAAAAGCGGAGCAGATGACGAGTGAGCTGGAGCAAGCGATGTGGGATGCGGTAACCGCGATTGAGAAGAAAGGGATGCATGGGGCTGTATTGGAGCAGCACGCGGTAGAAGTGCTAGAGGAATTGAAGAACCGCTATCAGCTGTATATCCTAACCAACAACGCTTATGCCGCGGCAGAGGAGGCTTTGAACGAGACGGGAATCGCCTCTTACTTTGATGAAATTGTAGCCCGCGAGCAGATGACGATCTTGAAGCCATCTCCATCGGGCATTCACTATATTCGCAGCCGCAAGCCAGATTGGCCTGTTTCGGCTTGGACGATGATCGGAGATTCGTGGATCGATGGTAAGGCGGCATGCGACGGACAAGTCGCTTTTATTGCCTATCAAGGGAACGAGCAGGACATGGAGCAAAATGGCGTTGTGCCAAGAGCGTACATAAATGATTTGAAACAACTCCTGACCGTCCTTGAAGAGTGTGAGCAAGGCTAAAGTGCACTTCTCCAATAAATGATTACAGACAATAGCGAAAAATGTGCTATACTTTGCATAACTGAATACCAGCCTTCAGGGTAGGGTGCAATTCCCGACCGGCGGTAATGACGAACGCACGTCTGAGCCCGCGACTCGCTATCGAAGCAGTTGATAGCGACTGACTTGGTGCAAATCCAAGGCCGACGGTACAGTCCGGATGGGAGAAGGTATTTGGAATGGCCTATTTCGTCGTTTTTTTGAAAAACGGTTGGAATAAGGCTTCTTTCTCGACGCCCTGAGTATACGATTCTTGGGCGTTTTTGTTTTTCGTTAAAACTTCATAGCGACAATCTTCAGGGCAAGGTGAAATTCCTGACCGGCGGTAATGGCGTACGTACGTCTGAGCCCGCGACTCGCTGACCACGCTTACAGCGACTGATCTGGTGAAAAACCAGAGCCGACGGTACAGTCCGGATGGAAGAAGATTTTTGTGCTTTCTTCATTTGTTTTTGAAAAACGAATGAGGTAAGGCTTCTTTCCCTATGCCCTGAAACGCTTTGAGGTTTCAAGGGCTTTTTGCGTTGTGCTTGGCTGGAATGCTGGAACAGAAAGGAGTGCGGTATGGAACAGGACAGCAAGTACATGGGACTGGCGCTGGAACTGGCACGATCGGCACGAGGCCAAACCAGTCCGAATCCCATGGTCGGAGCTGTGATTGTGAAGGATGGAACCATCGTGGGAATGGGAGCGCATCTGCGGGCAGGAGAACCCCATGCTGAGGTGCACGCACTAAGGATGGCTGGGGAAAAAGCGCAAGGTGCGACCGTGTACGTAACGCTGGAGCCTTGCAGTCACTACGGGAAAACACCGCCGTGTGCAGAGGCGTTGATTGCAGCTGATGTACGTCGTGTCGTTGTAGCGACACTCGACCCGAATCCTCTGGTGGCGGGACGAGGAATGGAGAGGCTGCGGGCAGCAGGGCTGGAAGTGGCGGTGGGTGTGAGAGAAGAGGAAGCGAAGGCGCTCAATGAGGTCTTTTTCCATTACATCCAGACCAGACGTCCATTTGTGACGGTAAAGACGGCAAGTACATTGGATGGGAAAATCGCTTCGTTCACGGGACACAGTCGGTGGATCACTGGAGGAGAGGCTCGGGCAGAGGTGCATGAACTGCGCAGGCAGCACGATGCGATCCTGGTCGGGGTTGGGACGATTCTCGCTGATGACTCACTATTGACGGCGCGCCAGGAAGAGCAACGGTTTGGGAGCCAGCCAGTTCGAGTGATTTTGGACAGCCAATTACGGACGCCGCTGGATGCCCGTGTCGTCCAGAATGCAGATGCGAAGACGTGGATCTTTACGACAGATGCAGCCCCAAGGGAAAAGCAGGAGCTGCTTGTGGCAAGAGGAGTAAGGGTCATCACAACGGAGGCTCCAATTCGCGTGGAAAAGGTGCTGGATACGTTGGGAGAGCTGGGGATTACTTCATTGCTTGTGGAGGGCGGACAGGAAGTCAATGGCTCCTTTTTGCAGGCGAGAGCGATTCAAAAGGTCGTGAGCCATATCGCGCTAAAGCTGATCGGAGGAAGGGGCGCGCCTTCGCCATTCGGTGGTCAAGGCTTTGCGACGATGGGAGAAGCGGTACAGCTGACAGATGTCTCAATCATGGCTATAGGGAAAGGTGATGTACAGATCATCGGGTACCCACAATGGGAAGATCAGACGTAGCAAGTGAGGAGGAGAGAGCATGTTCACGGGACTGGTAGAAGAAGTGGGCGTGTTGGAATCGATTCAAGGGAACGAGCAGGCGAGTCGACTGGTCATCCGCGCACAGCAGGTACTCGAAGGGGTGAAGCACGGCGACAGTATCTCGGTCAATGGTATTTGCCTTACCGTTACTTCTTTTTCAAATCGTCAGTTTAGCGTCGATGTGATGCCAGAGACGATGAACAAGACGAGCTTGCGGCAATTACGCAGCGGACAGCGAGTGAATTTGGAGAGAGCGATGCGGCTGGGGGACCGTTTTGGCGGGCATATCGTCTCTGGACATGTAGATGGGACCGGAATGGTTGCTTCACGAGAGGTGAATGCGAATGCTGTCGTGTTTCGGATGGAGGCCAAACCACAACTGTTGAAGTATGTTATCGCCCGTGGATCGATTTGCATAGATGGCATCAGTCTCACCGTGGTGGACGTAAACGATAGCGGTTTTACCGTTTCGATCATTCCGCATACGCTGGCGAATACGAGTCTTGCAGACAGACGACCTGGGGACTTGGTGAATCTCGAAACAGATGTCATCGGCAAATATGTGGAGCGATTGTTAGGTTATCAAAACCATGGGGGTACAGAAAAATCTGGCGGGCTCAGTCTAACCTTTTTGCAGGAAAACGGCTTCGCGTGAGAAGGAGGGAGAAAGCATGTTTCATCGCATAGAAGAAGCATTGGAAGATTTGCGTCAGGGCAAGGCAGTCATCGTGGTAGATGATGAGGATCGGGAAAATGAAGGAGATTTTGTCTGCATGGCCGAAGCGGCTACACCTGAAATGATCAATTTCATGGTTACACATGGGAGAGGACTCGTTTGCGTACCAGTGACAGAAGAGCACGCAACTCGTTTGCAGCTTCATCCGATGGTGAAGTCCAATACAGACAAACAAGGAACGGCTTTTACCGTGTCCATCGATGAAGGGAGTACCCACACAGGGATATCGGCTCATGAGCGCTCTCAGACGGTCTTGGCGATGCTGGATGATCAGAAGACGGCAGAAGATTTCCGCAGACCGGGACACATTTTTCCGTTAATCGCGAAGTCTGGCGGTGTATTGCGCAGAGCGGGACATACGGAGGCGGCAGTTGATTTGGCTCGCTTGGCCGGGGGAAAATCGGCGGGAGTCATTTGCGAAATTATGAACGAGGATGGCTCATGGCACGTCTGCCACAATTGGTAGAGATCGCACGCCGCTTTGATCTCAAGCTGATTACGATTGCAGATTTGATCGCGTATCGGATGAGGACGGAATCCATGGTGAAAAGGGAAATCGAAGTGCAGCTTCCGACCGCCTACGGTGATTTTCGGATGGCGGCCTATACGAACGAGCTGGATGGCAAAGAGCATGTGGCGCTCATGAAGGGAGAGATCGGACCAGATGAGCCCATTCTCATTCGCGTTCACTCGGAGTGCTTGACAGGAGATATTTTCGGCTCTCATCGCTGCGACTGCGGTCCACAGCTACATGCTGCATTGGAACAGATCGAAGCGAACGGACGTGGCATTTTATTGTACATGCGCCAAGAGGGCAGAGGCATTGGCTTGATTAATAAGCTGCGTGCCTACAAGCTGCAGGAGGAAGGCTTGGATACCGTTGAGGCCAATGAAAAGCTAGGGTTCCCCGCTGATCTGCGAGATTACGGTATCGGTGCGCAAATTTTGCGAGATTTAGGAGTGCAACGCATGCGGCTTTTGACCAACAACCCACGAAAAATCCGCGGGCTTATCGGTTACGGATTAACAGTAGAAGAACGGGTGCCGCTTCAAATGCCGGAGCATCTGCACAACAAACAGTATCTATCAACAAAACAAGAGAAGCTGGGCCACCTGCTTCATCTGCACGGATAAGGAGAGGGAATAAGCATGAGAACATTCGAAGGACATTTGGTTGGAACAGGTCTGCGTGTAGGGATTGTGGCAGGACGCTTTAACGAATTGATCGTGAGCAAGCTGGTCGGAGGGGCTCTCGATGCCCTGAAGCGTCATGGCGTAGAAGATGAGCAGGTAGACGTGGCTTGGGTACCGGGTGCATTTGAAATTCCGTTGATCGCGAAAAAAATGGCGGAATCCAGTCGCTATGATGCGGTTGTTACATTGGGAGCTGTCATTCGTGGCTCCACTCCGCACTTCGATTACGTCTGCAATGAGACCGCAAAAGGAGTTGCATCCTTATCTCTATCGACTGGGATACCTGTTATTTTTGGTGTTTTGACGACAGACAATATCGAGCAAGCTATCGAGCGAGCGGGAACAAAAGCAGGCAACAAAGGCTGGGAAGCAGCAACAGCAGCGATCGAAATGGCTAATTTATCTAAGCAGTTCGCTTAATCATTTCATAGGGAACGAGATATTTCAACGGGGGCTTCGGCTCCCGTTTTCTATTTTTTTGGATAAAATCACCACGGACAGGTCAAAGTAAGAAAGATTTTCCTGAAAAAAGGGGGGATCTAGCGTGAAGCCGACTGATTGGTGGAGAGCGCAAGTAGAGGCCATACAAGCAAAGCGGCGCATCGGTTCGGTTCAAGCGCGGCGAAGCGAACAAATTACACCCGATATGGTAAAACAATGCATGCAAAACGTGGATGACCTCAGCAGCTTGTCATTGAAGATGAATGACGAAGAGGTACACGTTTTTTTTCTCGATACACTGGTGGATGTGTCCCGGATTTATGAGAATGTCTTTCTTCCGTTGCAGCGTTCCGATGGTAGAGATCCGATGCAGGTGCTTCCTTTCTCACAGGAATGCCTTCTTGACGATATGGAGACGTTGATGAGTAACTTGCTACGCGGTCATACGATCTTGTTTTTCCTGGAAAGAAATCTCATTCTGCATGTGAATACATTTCAGGTCGCGCATCGTTCCATTACGAAATCCGAAACGGAGGCGACCGTCCTTGGACCGCAAGACTCCTTTGTTGAAATGCTGGAGATCAATTTGTCTTTGCTTCGGAGAAGACTGGCTACGCCTCATCTGAAAGTATCGAGTTACACGATTGGCACCGAGGCGCAGAACAAAGTAGCTGTGATTTATTTGGACAATATCGCGAACGCGGAAAATGTGGAGCGCGTGAAAAAAAGGATCGACAATGTCATTTACCACGGATTTGTCGGGATGCCTATATTGAAGCAAATGCTGGAGGACAAGCCGTACTCTCCGTTCCCGCAATTTGGCTTGACGGGTCGGCCTGACAATGCAACAGCAGCTTTGTTGGACGGTAGAATCGTGATCATGCTGAATGGCAGCCCGGATGCCGCG
Organism: Brevibacillus sp. FIR094; assembly: GCF_050477165.1. Classification (NCBI taxonomy): domain Bacteria; kingdom Bacillati; phylum Bacillota; class Bacilli; order Caryophanales; family Paenibacillaceae; genus Brevibacillus; species Brevibacillus sp. FIR094. The sequence goes on from NZ_JBEAES010000004.1 coordinate 244,636, forward strand.
ATCTGTCCGACTTCCTTTCTGGAGATGTTCAGCAGCCCCGAAGACTTTTACAATCGATGGTCAACGGCAAGCTTGCTGCGGATGATTCGCTTTTTCGGATTGTTTATCACCATTATGCTCACCTCAAGCTACGTCTCTGTCTTGACGTATCATCCGGAAATGCTTCCCCCCGCTTTACTGACGATTTTGTCTGAATCGCGCAGTCGGGTGCCATTTCCGCCTGTGATCGAGGTGCTCATTATTGAGCTTGTCATCGAGATCCTGCGGGAAGCGGGGATACGCATGCCGACTAAAATCGGCCAGACAATCGGTATCGTTGGCGGTATCGTGATCGGGACAGCCTCTGTACAAGCGGGGTTGGCCAGTAATATCTTGATTGTCCTTGTATCTGTATCGGCACTGCTTTCTTTTGTGCCACCCAATTTTTTGATGAGTAATGCGATTCGGCTCGTTCGCTATGGTTTCATCTTGATGGCAGGCGTATTGGGCATGTACGGACAAATACTGGCACTGGCGTTTTTATTCGGGCACTTGCTCAATCTGACTTCACTCGGGACACCGTACATGGCTCCGGGCGTTCCGCGTCAATGGACCGATTTGATGAATAGTTTGGTACGTGCACCATTGAGGTTTATCGTCAATCGCAACCGCATTTCTCGGGCAAAGCAAAAGCATGTCCGGCCAGTTGGGGAGGACTAGGGTAGATGGATAGAGGGAGAATTCACAGCCTGAATCCGATCCTGGTAATCGGATTGATTATGAATACGATGGTCGGGGTTAATTTACTTGGACTGGCTCATCATGCAAGCAGAATGGGCTACAATCTGTGGTGGTCTCCGATTTTGCTGGGATGCATCGTCAGCTTAACGCTTATTCCGATGATGGCCTTGTGCCGTCGCTATCCAGAGGATAATCTTTTTCGGATTCACGAAAAGCTGTTGGGAAAATGGCTGGGACGCTGTTTCAATATCCTGATTATCGTCTACGCCATTCTGAATGTATCTACCGCGAATGAAGGGTATGTCAGGTTGGTGCAAACCTCCATGCTGAGCAATCAGACTGTCACAATGCCCTTGCTTGGATTGACATTGGTCATGGTCTACATTACTAACGGCGGCATCAAATTGATCGCGCGTTTTTGCCTGCTAACGTTCTTTTTTACAGGCTGGATGATTTTTCTTTTGCCGTACGGATTTCAAAAGGGAGGAATGATGCATATTTTTCCTCTTTTTCATACAGATTGGCGCAGTATAGCCGAAACGGTGCACAATTCATACGCGAGCGTGCTTGGGTATGAATTGGTCTTGTTCTTCTACCCATATATCCAAGAGAAGAACAAGGCACACAAACATGTGCTAATTGGAGTATGGATCGTTGTTTTGTTGTACGTCATGATTCTGCTCACGAGTGTGTCTTATTTTTCTGAATGGCAAATGGACAATCTCATTTATCCCATTTTGAATTTGTTTAAGGCTGTAGAGCTGTCTTTTTTGGAGCGGATCGAAAATCTCGGGATTGGTCTCTGGGTCTTCCTCATTATCAGCACGAGTACGGGATACTTGTGGGTTGCGCGTACCGGCCTTGAAGAAATGGCAGAGAAGACGAGGCTGTGGCATCTGCTTGTACCGACAATCATTTCGTTTCTATTCATTGTGGGGCCATTATCTGTAGAAAAACAACGCTATATATATGACAAGGTGACTGTTTATATGGCCTATGGATTAATCTTGTGGCCGATTTTTTTGTTAGTGCTGCATTCCTTGAGATTCGGTAGAGGAGAGCGGGTATCATGAAGAGGGCGAGCTGGCTCATTGTTACGGTTATCCTCTTGCTCAGCCTTTGCGGTTGTGGGCGCGAACTCGAACGGCCAGCACTGGAAGACATGGCCATGATTGGGGTTATGGGCTTCGATTATGTGGATCGTGAAAAGATAGATATCACAGTAGCGGTACCGGTTCCCTCCAAAAATAAGGAATCCACACAGGTGTACTCGACTCATGCCTCGATGACGAGCGAGGCAATGCTGAATCTCGCGACAAAAGCAGATAGAACCATGTCCCTCTCGCAATTGCGTGTGATTTTGTTTAGTGAAAAATACGCCCGCAAAGTAGGGATCGGAAAAGTCATTCTTGATCTCTATCGCAATCCGATTGTAGGAGAAAATGTATACATTGCCGTCGTAAAAGGAAAAGCGAAAGATGTCATCAAAGGAACCTATAACCACAGGCCAGAAATCAACACGTATTTGAACAACTTGCTCCGTCCGCGAGTGGAAACGGCCTTTTCGTCTTTTTCGACCATTCACGATTTTGTTTTTATGATGACCAGCAACACGATGGACCCAAATCTTCCTTATCTTATCCACAGTAACGGTGAGATTCAGATCTTTAAGGTGGCCCTTTTTCGAGTGGACAGGATGATCGGAATGTACTCACAGCGAGAGGGGAAGTTGGTTCAGGGGTTTCTGGGAAGAGAACGCTTGCCACGTATGAGCTTCGAGTTCCAGTACGAGACGAAGAGAGGTAAAAAACATACAGAAAAGGTCGTCTTCGATTTTGTGCGGGCAAACACGAAGGTAAGAAGCAAAGGCAGCCTGAAAAAGCCTGTCATCAGCATCGAGCTTCGGGTAAGAGGGATGCTGGTGGGCTATTCAGGCAGCAAGGATTTGGAGAAGCGGGCTCAATTTCGGACCATGGTTCAAGAGCTTGAGAAACGAATTAAAAAGGAAAGCGTGGATATGCTGGTACGTTTTCAAAAGCAAGGGGTTGACCCGGCGCAGCTCGAGGAGAGCATTCGCCAAAGATATTATGGCAAATGGACACGCGAAACGGGTCTTGCCCTTTATAAGAAAGCGAAAATCAACGTTAAGGTTCATGTGGATATAGTCGGTTTTGGCACACTGAAATAAGGAGCGATTGCATTCCGGCGTGGTTAGAACAGACGCTTGAATTCGCGCCAGATCGCACCCAAAGTCCGGAGATTTACATTTTGGAGCTTGCCGTACAACAGGTTCGTCAATCCAATAAAGGTGAGCTCCTGGTCTTTCGTATACGGATACCAATTGAACTCACGCTTGCGTTTGCCCGGATCATGGATGACAGAGATGCTGTGCGTAAAGGCTTGCAATCCGGAAGGTCCGCGATAACGGCCGATGCCACTCTGTTTGACCCCGCCAAAAGGAAGATGGGGATTGGCGTAGCTGATAATGACGTCATTGATGCACACATTGCCGCTTTCGAGCTGACGAGCTACGCGATCCGCTTTTGTTTTATCGGCTGACCATACCGAGGCATTCAGCCCGTACGGTGAGCTGTTAGCCAGGCGGGCAGCCTCCTCTTCGGTGGCAAAAGTCATGATCGGCAACACCGGACCAAAGGTCTCCTCCCGCATGATTTTCATGTCAGATGTCACGTTTGTGAGAATGGTCGGCGCGATATACATGCTGTCAGAGGAAGGAAGTCCTCCGGTGACTGCGGTCGCGCCCGCAGTAATTGCTTCGCTCACATGCTCACGGACAATTCCGATTTGTTGGGAAGACGTCATCGACCCGACCTCAGCCTGATCCGGATAGCTTTGGCGCAATGCTTTTGTCTTTTCGGTGACTAGCTTGAGAAATTCAGGATATACCTTTTCATGGACAAAAAGCCGTTCAACTGACATACATACCTGCCCGGAGTTCGTAAAAGCCCCCCACACCGCGCCATTTGCTGCCCGTTCCAAATGAGCGTCTTCAAACACGATCATCGGGTCTTTTCCGCCTAGCTCCAGTTCTACTGGGATCAAATGCTCCGACGCTGCCGCCATAATTTTTTTGCCTGTCGCGACAGAGCCTGTGAAAAATATTTTATCTGGGCGAGCAGCTACCAGCGCCTGTCCAGCTTCGCGTCCTCCATGCAGGACGGTCACGACTCCATCCGGCATAGAAACAGCGGAAAACACCTCTTCAATGAGCAGTCCGGTAGAAGCAGTCACCTCGGAAGGTTTTAAAATAACGGTATTGCCTGCTACGATGGCAGATAATACGGGAATGACGGCAAGCTGAAACGGATAATTCCACGGAGAGATAACGGCGACGACACCCATAGGCTTGTAGTGGATATACGATTTCTTCGGCCACAGCACGAGGGAGGTTGGTACCGGCTGATCGGCCAGCATCTGATAAGCATGCTTTTCATAAAACCGGATCGTGTCGACAGTGACGAAAATTTCGGTCATGTACGCTTCCAAAGTAACTTTTCCGGTAGCCTCACTAATTTTTCGGGCGATTGCTTCGCCGTGATCGACTAAATAGTGCCGCAACCGTGTCAAGTAGTCCAGACGCTCAGCCAACGATGTAGAGGACCAAGCTGGAAAGGCAAGACGCGCACGTGCCATCGCGTCTTCTACATGTTTTGGAGTCGCTTCCTGTAAAGAGCCAAGCAGCTCTCCAGTGGCGGGATTTTGCATGGACATGACTGCCATCATGATTCACCTCGATTCAGGAAATAAAGATTCAGAAGAGAAGAGTGTATGCATCAAATGGGTAAAGGCCTGTTCAAAACGGGCAATCGCTTCTTCCGGCTTCTGTGACTCATCGAGCAAAAATTGAAAAAGGAATCCGTCAATTGCAGAGTAAATGAGTGAGATTGCGGAATCTTCGTCGATGGTCAATAAGGATTGTTCTTCGCGCTGCAACCGTACGAGCATACGAGAGATGAGCTGATGTAGACGGGACCGAATCACTTTTACCTGCTCACCAAACGCAGGAACATACATGGCCTGTACCTGCAAGTCATACCAGAGCCGATGTAGCTTCCGATCCTCTTGTAGGCTCCGGCACAAGACTCGGGCTAGAGCTGCTGACCATTCACCAGATGGAGCTGCGATCACTTCGCGTTCCAACTCTTCCATAAAACGTCCTTTGTAGCTAGAGATGACAGCGAGCAAAAGCTCTTCTTTGCTTGCAAAGTAATAATGCAGAATGCCAAGTGAGACGCCAGATTCCTTAGCTATGTCGCGCAAGGAAACGTGTGCATACCCTTTTTCAGCCAGACAAGCAGTCGCCTGCTCAATCAAAAATGCCCGTTTTGCTTCGGCTTTTTTCTGGGTAGTCACTTTCTCACCTCTTTTTTGGACGACTGTCCAGTTTTTCTATTTTTATTGTATTTTTACGGATGATGTCTGTCAATGAAAAGAGCTGCCCATAAAAAAGAAGCGGCTTCATTGCCGCTTCTTTTGCCGTTCCCAACGACGTAAATACGGATAAGGATCAAATGACCAATCTGCGCCACCTGTTTCCCGATACATACCGTAGTGCAAATGGGGAGGGAATTTGCCTGAGGTGCCGGGCTTCCCATATCCAGAGCTGCCGATATATCCGAGCAATTCTCCTGGCTCCACGATGTCACCCGGCTTCAATCCCTTTTTAAACGAGGACAGATGTGCGAAGTAATGGTACACATTGCCCATGTCACGCATCCCGATTCGCCATCCGCCAAACCTGTTCCAACCAATTACCTCAATGACTCCGTACGCTGTGCTGAGTACTGGGGTGCCGTGACTCGCAAAAATATCGGTCCCCTCGTGAATCCGACGTCCTCCCCAGCCGCGTGGCGCCCCCCATGTACTACGATAGCTGTAATCGTACCTCGCTGGGATAGGGAAATGCCGCTCATCTAGGTCCAGATGCTGATACTTCCCATACACCTGCGCGAACTGCCTGATCGTCTTCACGGAACGATCCCGCTGGTAGTACGACCAGAGACCAATTTGCCAATCTTCGTGGGAGAAGCCGTATTGGGATAGGTAGTGAATGAAGGTAGTGAGTGCATCGAGATCGTTGTGACGATCTGCGACACCATCGCCATCGCCATCCATCCCAATGCCTTCAAAAAATTGGATGGATACCGGGTTTGTATCCTCTGCATCAGGATTGAATGCACCTGCCCAACGATCGCTTGGAATGTCCACGGCTGTTAGCCGCGAAACGTTTTCTTGCTCCTGCTTCTTCCGGCGTATTTTCATGGTTCGCTCGTATTGATCAATGGCTGCTAAATAATTCCACGGAATGCCGTACATCGATTCCAAGCGCAAAAAAACTTGCAAGCGCTCTTGAAGAACCGGGTCTTGCTCATTGGCGGACGGAGCAACTCCGGCGACGGATTCTAGTGGAGAAATAGCTGCAACCACGCACAAGCTGATCTGAATGATTAGGCGGAAAACTCGCATGCCGTCTCCCTCCAGCCTCGTAGTCTTTGTTGTAGTTTCTGCCAGTTGGGGTGGATTATCCAAGATACTTTTGGAAAGCGTTTTGGTTGTTGTTTGGGAAAGTTTTGTAAATTTGCAGGAAAGGAGGCAGGAGCATCCCGTGCAGCTAAAGAATTGAAACCAGGAGGAGTGTATTCCTTAAAAATCGTCATGAGGAGGCTGTGTGATGAGCAAAAAAGTGTTGATTGTAACAGGTGATGCTGTAGAAGCACTGGAGGTTTTCTATCCGTATTACCGCTGCTTGGAAGAAGGGTATGAAACGGTCATTGCAGCACCCAGCGTGAAAACCCTGCACACCGTTTGCCATGATTTTGAAGCACACAGTGAGACATACACAGAAAAGCCAGCTTATCAGCTTCCCGCCCATGTTGCATTCTCAGACATTAACCCTGAGGCGTTTGATGCCTTGATTATTCCGGGTGGACGGGCACCTGAGCATATCAGGCTCAATGAGCACCTGAAGCCGATTGTGGCGCACTTTTTCGAGACGAACAAGCCAGTCGCAGCCATCTGCCATGGTTCCCAAGTATTGACCATCGTTCGCGAGCACTTAGCCGGACGTGAAATCACAGCTTATCAGGCATGCAGACCCGATGTAGAAGCGTGCGGGGCGATCTACCAAACAGAAACGCTCCATGTCGATGGCAATCTTGTTTCCGGACATGCATGGCCAGACTTGCCAGGCTTCATGCGTGAATTCCTTCTTTTGCTCAAGTAAAACCAAATCCTCTAAACTTCCGTCATTGCTGGCGGAAGTTTTTTCGTTTTGACAGATGCTTTTCATCCAGCCTTTTCCTCTGTATCATAAAGGGAAAGTATGTTCGTCTGTTTCATGTGAGGAGTGGAATTGATCGTGCTGTCATTTATTCATACAGCGGATGTCCATCTGGATGCGCCGCTTCAAATGCTGGGGGAGCGTTACGAGGTGCGTCAGGATGATTTTCGTCAAACGATGAAAAGAATCCGTGACCTCGTTCGGGAAAAGGAAGCAGACTTCTGGCTCATTGCCGGAGATTTGCTGGAATACCACGGGGGAAGGCGATCAACTGCGATGTTTTTACGTGATCTTTTTGCTAGCATCGCACCAATCCCTGTCGTAATCGCACCTGGCAATCACGATCCGTGGCGAGCGGATTCGTTTTATCAAACATTGGAATGGCCAGGGAACGTCTACTGGTTCACACCTGAGTGGGGTGTGTATGAATTTCCCGAAAAGTCGTGCGTGATCTACGGCTGGGGCTTTGGGCAGCCACATGTGTACGAGTCGCCACTCGATACGTTTCCAGGCAAAATGGAAGGGTATGCCCATCATCTGATGGTTCTGCATGCCAGTGTGCTTTCCAATTCAGGTGATGAAGAGCATCATCCGTATGCACCTGTCACCTTGCAGCAGCTCGTACAGACGGGTATGGACTATGTTGCAATGGGACACATTCACAAGCCGGAGCAATTCATGCATCCTGTCAAAAAACAACCGTTCGCAGCTTATCCCGGCTCTCCAGAAGGATTGACCAGTAAGGAAGCGGGAGAACGAAACGTTTTATATGGAGAGCTGGATCATGATGGCAGGTTGCAGCTCTCGGCGATTCCTGTCCAGTCACGCAAAATCCGAAAGCTGGAAGTCAAAGGGAATGGAGTAGAAACGACTGAGCAGCTCATTGATCGGATGGAGGAGCAACTCGCTGAGGAAAAAGATTCCGATATGATGTACATCACGCTGACAGGAGAACGTGCTGCGCATTTTCAGCCTCCAGTGTCCGTCCTTCAACAGCGATTTTCCCGGTTTTTTGTGCTACAGCTGACAGACCGGACCTGGCCTGATGTGGATGAGGACAAGCTGATCGCAGAGGGTGGCGTCTGGGGGAGATGGCTTTCCAAGCTGGCAGAGGCGGAGTCCCGTGCACAAAATGAGGACGAGCGAGAAATCGTCAGGTTAGCCAAGCAAGAGGCTTTGGCGCGAATTGGAGGGACCATTCGATGAAAATTGAGGAGCTAGTGCTAGGGGGCTTCGGAAAATGGCAGGATGCTACCTTTCGTTTTGCTCCAGGCATCAATCTGTTTTATGCCCCTAATGAGTCAGGAAAATCAACCATCCTACAAGGTATATTCGCTGCCTTGTATGGAATGAAGCGCGATTACGTCAAATCGGCGCGATACTTGCCTGAATATGAAAAATACCGTCCGTGGCAGAGTGGTGCGTACGAAACGATCATTACATACAAGTTAGCGGGCAAAACCTATCGTCTGCATCGTCAGTTGACGAAGGAACGGGAGGAGGCGCGCCTCTTTTTGGACCCCGAATGGACGGAAATGACTGATCTTTATTTGGAAGATAGACGCAAGGAACGGAATTTTATCGAAAAGCATACGGGCCTTACACGCAGTCTATTTACGGATTTGACGTGGATCAGGAGGGAACCGCTTCAGGCGGCTGAGCATTTGATTCCGACTTTTACGACTGCGGAAGAAGCCAATCCGGCTGTCCAACAAATTTTGGCGGAGCTGGATCGGGAGGTTGCGGTCATCGGTAAGAAAGAACGGGCCGAAAATACTCTGTTGGGAAAAGCCGCTACGAAGGTGGCGCAGAAAGAGCAGGAGAAGGAAAACGCAAAAGCAGCGTGGCGAACGATCAGCCAACTGACGCTGCAAATAGCGGAAGCCACAGAAGAATGCCAGCAATTAGAACTACGGCGTAGCCGATTGCAGCAGCATCTGGATCGCTCAACCGGACAAGCGAAAGCGTTGCAGGAACGCTGGCAACGAAGTCATGCTCCTGTCAGTCAACAAGACTGGGCGTGGTGGGAGCAAACAGCTCGCTCTGAGGTTGAGCTGGCTATTCACGAAGAGGCAAAACGTGGTTTGACTCAGGTAAACATGCCGACGGTAGCCGTACAACAGAGTGATGACCAGCTCATACCCTTACAGCATGATTATGAAAAAGGCGCACAATTGCTCAAACAGCGAGAGGCATTACATATACGTTTGGCAACACTGGCTGTATCGGCCCTTTCTACAAGTCCGCGAAGTACAGCATCACGAAGCACTCGCCAAGGCAATCAGGCGAAAAGGAAGCGGGGAGCTGCACTCATGTGGGGCGGTACCGGGATATTCTCTGTTCTCGGGTTAATCGGCTTCGTGAGTGGATATCCCGTTCTGGGAGGAATTTCTGTGACTGCCGCTTTGTTGCTGTTTGGCTTTGGGGTTTTCCTGCTGCGAGTAAAAGGGAGTACGGGCGAACCCAAGCAGACAGCAGAAAATGATACGGTACAGGAAAGTCAAAGGGTACAAGAAGAGGTCGCTTCACTCGATACTGAACTCGCCTCACTCGTACAGAGATGGGGGGCGAGTAATTGGGATACATTTTTGGAAAGACGGGAAGAGCTACTGAAAAGTACACGCAAGCAACAATCTGAGCAGCTTCTATCTGAGATGGCGAAAACGAAGCAGGAGGCTAATCTGTCTGCAAGCTGGGGGGAGGCACTTCGAACTCTGCTTGATCAGGAGAAAAATGCGCTTGAGACAGAGCAAGGAAAATGGCGCATCGAGATGGTGGAGATCGAGGAGAGACTGCAAGAGCTGCGGGAACAAATGGCCAGAGGAAATGGGGAGATGGCGGTTCATGAGAGCCTGTCGTTATCTCGCGCGACTGATGAGCTTGAGGAAGCGCAGGCAGCTCTTCGTCATCTGCAAAATAAGCGAGATGCCCTTCAATTGGCTCGGGAAATGCTACAGGAGGCAGTAGGAGAATGGCGGCGGGATAGCACACCTGCTGTAAATCAGCAGGCTTCGGAGATCATCGAGCATATTACAGGGGGAGTGTATCGGGATGTCAGACTCGATCCCCGTGACGGATTTGCCATCCGTTTGCTTGCGCCGACCAAACAAATGGTGCTCGAACAGGATCAATGTTCCACGGGGACTATCGATCAGCTATACCTTGCCCAGCGTTTGGCCTTGGTGCATCATGCCAAGCAGTCGGAGCCATTGCCGTTGTTTTTCGATGATCATTTTGTCCATTATGATGAAGAGCGTCTACGTCGAACGCTTGACTATGTCGCGATGCTGGCACAAGAACAGCAAGTGTTTCTTTTCACTTGTCATGAACGAGAGCTGCGCATGCTGGAGCCATTGCTTCGTCAAGGGAACCGTCATGCCGTGCATCGAATCGGATAATTGTTTCCGGGGGAGGAAAGAGGTTGCCCCTCCGAAATCCAACCTCTATAATGGAGATTGTTATTGTCTTGTATCATGATGTCACATGAGGAGTGAGCCCTATGACGCAACGCAAGCCGGAGTGGCTCAAGATCAACCTTGTTTCAGGATCAGAACTAGCCAGCTTTAAAGAACTTAAGCAAACCATGCGCACGAAGACGCTACATACCGTTTGTGAAGAAGCAAAATGCCCCAACATTCATGAATGCTGGGCAAGCGGTACAGCAACTTTCATGATTTTGGGTGATATATGTACCCGAGCCTGTCGGTTTTGTGCAGTAAAAACGGGTCTACCGACAGAGCTGGATACAGCTGAACCAGAACGTGTAGCAGAAGCAGCCGAACAAATGCGTTTGAAGCATGTCGTTGTTACTTCCGTTGCTCGTGATGATTTGGCAGATGGAGGCGCACAGATTTTTGCCGATACGATTCGTGCGATTCGTCGTCGACTGCCGTTTGCCTCCGTAGAAGTATTGATTCCTGATTTTATGGGGAACTGGGATGCGTTAAAAGTGGTCATGGACGCAAAGCCTGACGTACTAAACCACAATATTGAGGCGGTTCGCCGGATGTCAGATCGCGTACGGGCAAGAGCCAAATACGATCGGACGCTGGAACTGTTGAAAAAGGCGAAGGAATTCCAGCCGAGCATTCCGACGAAGTCCAGTCTGATGATTGGTGTAGGCGAGACGATGGAGGAAATCATCGAAACGATGGATGACCTGCGTTCTGTCGACGTCAACATCATGACGATCGGCCAGTATTTGCAACCGACCAAGAAGCATTTGAAGGTAGAAAAGTTTTACCATCCAGATGAATTCGCTAGCTTGAAAGATGAAGGCATGAAGCGTGGCTTTAGTCACGTGGAGTCAGGACCATTAGTACGCAGCTCATACCACGCTCACGAGCAGGCGAGTGCCGCGAAGGAAACGATTGCAAAAGAATCCATGCCAAAAGCGCAATAATAAGTAACCCCCTCAACCGCCCTGAAGTGCACCCCTTAAAGTAGACATTGGAAAAACCCCTACGGTTTACCGATGAA